>CAYLZQ010000479.1:0-2204 GCA_964388045.1 uncultured Elusimicrobia bacterium
CGCTCCGAGCGGCGCGCGCGTGACGATCCGGCTGCTCGTGGACGGCAAGGCCGTCGAGGATCTGAAGCGGGACGGAGCGCTCAACGGGACGATTCCCTGGACCCTCCGGAAGGTCGACAGCTCCAATTGCCAGATCGAGGCGGTGCTGATGGTGGAGGGCGAGCAGCAGGACTCGTCGAGCACGGGCCAGTTTACGATCGACAGCACGCCGCCGGACGTGGGGGATCCGACGGTGGAGCCGATCGACGATTAGGACGCGGCCCGCAGGCCGCGGAGCGCAGGGAGAGGGAGCCAAGAGCAGGGCAAGGGCGGTCGCAAGCAGGATTGTCATCGGTTTTTCTCCGCAGGTCCGCAGTTGAAGCAGGGGGCGTAGGCCTCCGGGGGGCCGAAGCCCGAGAGGCCGACCTCCTTGGGCCCGGCCTCGAGGCTGGCGCACTCCTGCCGGACTAAATCTTGGAGGGAGGCCGCCAGGGGTCCATAAATTTCAGGAGATTTCTTTTGGAGCCCCTGGCTGAAGGCCCGGGTCCAGCGCCCCAGGTGGTCCTCCAGGAACTTCTTCTGGGCCTCCCGGCAGATTCGGGCCTGCTCTCCCAGGCCCTGCCCGAGGGCATGGGCCTCCTTCAAGGCCAGGAAGGCCATGAACTCAAGCTCGGCCGAGATGTGGTCGGCCCGCTCGTGGCCTGTTTCCGATGGCTCTAGCCCGAAGGCCCTGTAGAAGCCCGAGATGTCGGCCAGGGCCTGGGCCTGCTGGAAGACGTGGCTGGCCCCGTAGCAGGTCTCGTAGGGGGGGCAGTCGAGTGAGAGGGCCCCGAAGAGGCGGCGGTGCTCCGCGGCCCGCTCCTGGTCCCCGGGATAGAGGAAATCCCTCGCGTAGCCCCGGTAGGCCTCGGCCCGCCTGAGGTTCCTTTCGGCTTCCTCCGGATGTTCCTGGCTCATATGGAATTCAGCCTCTCCTGGGGCCTCAGGTGCAGGGGCTCCTCCAGCGTGGTGCGGTAGATCTCCTGTCCCTTCCTCCCGTAGGCGATGACCGTGTCGTTGTGCATCTCGAACCTTTTACCTCGGACCACCCTCTCGTAGACCTTGGGCCCGGGCACGACCCGGTAGCGGTAGATGATCCTCTGGCTGTTGTGGAAGAGCTGCAGGACGGCCAGGAGCTCGCGGTCCGGGTGGGTGTAGCGCTCGACAGCGGCGTCCACCCCGGGGCCGAACATCTGGCGCAGGTAGTCGCGGGGCACCCAGCGGGGGGGGATATAGTAGACGTTGGGCTCGGTCCCGAACTGGGGATAGAGGGGCAGGGCCACCCTGGCCACCCGGACCAGGTAGTAGAGGGGGTTGGCCCGGTCCTCGGCCCAGGCCCCGTCCGGGGAGATCGCGACCGTGCCCTGGAGGCGGATGCGGCCCGGGCAGGCGGCTACGCAGCGGGTCTCCATGGGCTCCCCATGGGTCAGGGGGTCCTTGCCCTCCACCCTGGGGTAGCAGGCGATGCACTTCTCAGTGATCCGGGTCTCCGTGTTGTGGATGGTCTTCTTGTAGGGGCAGGCCTGCATGCACTTGCGGTAGCCGCGGCAGCGGCTCTGGTCGAGGAGCACGATCCCGTCCTCCGGCCTCTTGTAGATGGCCTTGCGCGGGCAGGCGGCCAGGCAGGCCGGGTAGGTGCAGTGGTTGCAGATCCTCTGGAGGTAGAAGAACCAGGTCTTGTGCTCGGGAAGGGAGGTCCCCTCCGGGGAGAGCCCCAGTGACCCGGTCCCGGGGTAGCGGGTGGAGGTGTCCTCGTAGATGTTGGGGGCTGTCCACTCCCTATCCTCGGGGAGGTAGCCCAGGACAGTCTCCCCCTCGGGGGCGGCCTCAAAGACCGTCCTTCCCTCGAACTCCCCATAGGGGGCCTGGGGGCCCTTCTCGTGCGGCTCCCAGGCCCTGCCCTCCGGGTCCGCCTCCTCGAGGAGCCTCAGGGTCTTGACGTCCCAGAACTGGGGGTAGCCGCCGTAGGGCTTGGTTTCCACGTTGTTCCACCACATGTGCTCCTGGCCCTTGTTGTAGGTCCAGGCAGCCCGGCAGGCCATGGTGCAGGTCTGGCAGGCTATGCAGCGGTTGATGTTGAAGACCGCCGCGAACTGACGCTTGGGGTGCTTCTCCTCGAAGGGATAATGCATCTGACGTCCGATCTGCCAGTTATAGACCTTGGACATGGTTTCTTCTCCTAATAA
>CAYLZQ010000480.1:0-1223 GCA_964388045.1 uncultured Elusimicrobia bacterium
AAGCCCAGGCGCGTCGAGAAGGGGGCTTTGCCCTCCGCAGGCAAGCGGCCTTAACAGCCTCGCAATGGGCCCAGGGGTGTTCTTCCAAAAGGCCCATTCCTCATAGGGCTTTGGGCCTTTGCGCCTGGGCAGTCCTGCCCTTATACTTCCTGCATGGATAGAAATAACGGCGGGATTCCGGGAAGCGGATTCTCAAGACGATTTTGCCTTCCGGCCTGGGGAATAGTTCTCTTGGCCTGGCCTGCGGCCCCTGGCCTTGCCGGGGAGGCCGGGAGCCAGGCTTCCACTGTGATCAGGCTGGAGCCGTTGGATCTCTCACTGGCTGAGGCCGGCATTGAAACCTGGCCCTTCGACAGGATCCACGAGGGCCTCAAGTCCCTGGCCGGCAGGGAGCGCGTGGATTCCTGGATCGAAAAAGGCATGGAGTCCCTGGAGAGGAACGCCTACCGCAAGTACTATATAGAGGAAGGCTATTTCCTCCTGCCTCCCAGAGACCCTGCTGATCCCCATCCTCGTTTGCATGATCCCACTCTGAGGCTCCCGGATGATCCCGGGCAGGATGCCCACGTGCTCCTGATGAGGGAGGTGGACCGCCTGGGAGACAACGCTGCTGGCATGGCAGAGGCGGTCCAGAGGGCTCTCGACTCCGGGGACAGGGACCTCGCGCATTTGGCCGGGAGAAGCCTATTTGACTCCAAGCTCACCCAGAGGTTCTGGAGCCATGATCTGGCTGATCGTCAGTTCGGAGAGAGGCTCTTCCACTACAGGCTCAGGCAGAGGCGCCTGACGCGCGTGACAGGCGAGGCGGGGGTGGGCAGGGCCCTCCAGGTCGGGGACTCTCCTTATTACCTGGGAGCCTCCCTGGGAGCCCAGGCAGACTCCCGCTACCTGATCCGGTCAGACGATTTCACCCATGACGTGGTGCCCAAGGCCAAGCTGGGAGCCTGGGGCAAGGTCCCCTTTCTTTCGGGCACCAGCGCTGGTTTGAGCGCGCTCCAGAGCTGGCATGAGAAGGGCGGCATTTTCGAGACCGAGTTCCGGGCAGGCCTTTTCCACGGCTCCGAGGGCTCTTCCCTGGCCCTTTTGGCCTTTCAGAAATTCTCTGGGAGGTCCCTGGGTTCGGATGAAGGCCGCTCCTCAGGAGCCCAGGTCTTCTACTCGCCCAACTCCGCGGTGGCCCTATTTCTGAGCTACGAGAGGGGAGAGAGCGACTCAGCCGGGAG
>CAYLZQ010000480.1:1233-2199 GCA_964388045.1 uncultured Elusimicrobia bacterium
CATGCAGAGATGCGTGGCTGGAGCTGAGCTCCTCAGGGGCCGAGATCCGGCCAGCGTCGCGATCATGGCTGAGGACATCCTGGGTCCCAATCCAGAGGACAAGGCCTTGGAGGCCCTCTACGCGGACACGGGCCAGGGCCTGGACACCCTGGCCTCGCCAGGGAAGCCCGATTCCCAGGGCTTGATGGACCGCCTGCGCTCCAGGATCCTGGAGCAGGGCCAGCCCTTGGTCGTGGAGCCTGCTCCTGGCAGGCAAGTCTCGATCCCGCTTTCCAGGCTGCTGGAGGCGGCTCGGGCCATTGAGAAGTGGAACTACTCAGGTTTTGCGACAGAGGATAGAGACCTGCCTGGCTGGGCCTTAAGCGATCCCCTGCCGCGGAGGGGGGAGGAGGCTATGCGGGACTTGCTGGAAGGGACTGCCGGTGAGATAGTGGAGAGGGACGTGCTCGTCTATGCCTCGGCCCTGAGGCGCAGCGTTGACTTTAGGGCGACCCAGGCCGCCTTGTTCCTTGAGGCCATGGCCAAAAGGGTGGCGGAAGCTCAGGCTCTGAGATTCCCTTTTCATCCCGCGCAGGCCGAGGAAAAGCTCGCCGCCCTCAAGCGCCTGAGCCCAGGGCAGGCCAAGGAGATACAGGGCCTGCTCTCCAGGGCCTCCTGCTGGCTTCGCCAGGAGTTCAAGCTGGAGGGCAAGAAGCTGGAGAAGAGGCTCAAGTAATAGGCGCTTTAGCGGGCGCAAGGGGCCAGAAACAGGGTGGCGGGCTTAAGGCGCTGGTTGACCGGATCCACCTCGAGTCCCAGGCTTTCCAGGGCCAGAACGCCGAAGAGGGGCTGAGTGCCCTCCGGAGCAAAGACCACCAAGCAGGGCGCTGACTTACCCTCATAGTAGAACCTGGCCTCTCCCACAGGCAATATTGATTCTCTCGTAAAAAGTCCGGGCGCTTGACGATGGTTTTTGAGCGCGCACTC
>CAYLZQ010000481.1:0-2190 GCA_964388045.1 uncultured Elusimicrobia bacterium
AGAGGGGCTGGAGCCTTCCCTCCCAGAGGCAGAGGGCCGCGTCGTAGCCCCGGGCCGCGGAGCAGAGGGCCTCCAGCAGGCGCTTGCGCAGAAACGGCATGTCGCAGGCGCAGACAAAGCCGTACTCAGAGCCTGAGCGGGCAAGCCCTGAGAGTATCCCGATCAATGGATGGCTTTCCGGGCTCTCGTCCTCCACGACCTGGACGCCGAGGCCCAGGGCCTTGTATTGAGAGGGGCGCTTGGCGACCACGAGCAGGGGGGAGAAGAGGGGCCTCAAGGTCTCGATCACGCTTAGGATCATGGGCCTGCCCAGCCATGGGGCCCGGGCCTTGTCGCTTCCGAAGCGAGAGCTCCGTCCTCCGGCCAGCACTATGCCGGAAAATCCAAGGATCATTTAAGCCACCTGAAGGCTATCCTCTCCCCTTTCTTGAGCGAGCCCGCTCCGATCGGGGCCACGGCCAGGGCATTGGCCTGGCAGGCCATGCCCAGCATGGCCGAGCCCTGGGGCCGGATCACGCGGACCCTGAATCCCTCGGGGGACTCCGAAACCAGGCAGAAGAGGTATTGTTGCCTGGATTCCTCCTTGCGTAGGTCGTTTTCCAGGAGGCCCGCCAGGTGATAGCTGGGGTGCCCGGGGGAATGCCCCTGCATTCTCTCCAGGGAGGGCCTGACGAACTCCTCCAGGCAGAGCAGGGCGGCCACTGGATTTCCCGGAAGCCCGAAGACCGGCTTTTGGCCCATGAGGCCGAAGAGGAGGGGCTTGCCAGGCTTGATAGCCGCCTTCCAGAAGAGGACCCTGAGCCCGAGCTCTTCCAGGAGGTCCTTGGTGTAGTCGAAATCCCCCACCGAGACTCCCCCGCTCACTAGGAGGAGGTCGCAAGCCTCCAGGGCTTCCTCCAAGGCCCTTTTCATCTCCGGGGGTTTGTCCGGCGCGATGCCGCGGTCCGAGGCCAGGGCGCCCCAGCGCGCAAGCGCCGCGCAGAGGGCGGGGCCGTTCGAGTTGCGGATCCTGCCCGGGGCCAGGGCCTCCCCGGGAGGCACCAGCTCGTCGCCGCTCGCCAGGACCGAGGCGCGCGGCCTTCTGACCACTGGGACCCTCGTGATCCCCTGGGCCGCCAGGAGCGCCACCTCCTGGGGCCTCAGCAGTGTCCCCTCCCTGAGGAGCACCCGGCCCGAGCGCACGTCCTCTCCGCGGCCGCGGATGTTCTCCCCGGGCCCGGGGGAATGGAGGACGCGGACCTCCACTCCGTTGGGGATTGTAAGCTCCTTCATGACCACAGAGTCCGCGCCCCTGGGGATGGGCGCTCCGGTCATGATCCTGGCGGCTTGCCCTGGCCCCAGCTCCAGCCTGGCCAGGGCCCCTGCCCTGAGCGTCTCCAGGACCTCGAGGAGGACAGGAGCCTCGGGGGCCGCGCTCCGGCAGTCCTCGGACCTGACCGCGTAGCCGTCCATGGCCGAGTTGTCGAAGGGGGGAAGGTCCTCCCGGGACGAAATCTCCGCGGCCAGGGTCCTGTCCACGGCCTGGGCCAGGGGCGCGCTCTCGGCCCCGAGCCTCGGGGCGTTCTCCAGGATGAGGCGCAGGGCCTCTTGCGGGGAGATCATGATTCTCCGCATCGGGGTTCCCAATCGAAGCCGACCTTCCAGACAGGGACGTCCCTCTTGATCTTCTCCACAACGAACCGAGCGGCGGCAAAGGCCTCCTTGCGGTGCGGGGCGGCGCAGGCGACCAGGAGGCTCGCCTCTTGCACCGGGACAGGGCCCAGGCGGTGGCGGACCAGGGCCCTGGCTCCAAATTTTCTTCGAGCCTCCTCCCGGATTTTCCGAAGCTCCCTCTCGGCCATGGCCGCGTAAGCCTCGTAGCGGATGGCCCGGATCCTGCGGCCCTTCTCCGTGTCCCTCACGCGCCCGAGGAAGACGACCAGGGCCCCGCAGGAGGGATCCCCAAGTTCCTCCCAGACCCCCTCCAGGCTTAGGGCATCCGCAACGAGCATGCTATCCCCCGCTGACAGGAGGCAGCACAGCCACCTCGTCCCCGTCCCTGACCCAGGCCCGTGGGTCCGCGAACTCATGATTCACGGCGAAGCGCGTTCCCTGAAGCCTCCCTTCGAGCGCGAGGAATTCAGGCCCCTCCAGCAGCTCCGAGAGCCTGGTCGGGACCGCCAGCTCGCGCTCAAGAACCCTGCGCCCGAC
>CAYLZQ010000482.1:0-2178 GCA_964388045.1 uncultured Elusimicrobia bacterium
CTGTGTGCCAGCGCTCTCAGGCAAAAAATACGTCTGAGTGGACTAGCGACAGCGCCAGGCCGAAGCGCTCCTGGCCTGTCTGCCCGAAGAAGGCTCGCCCCACCTTAGTGCGGGGGATGGAACCAAAGGCCCGCGGAGGTACGACGTGGCGCTGGTTGCCCTCGGCCGATCTGCTGGAGCTCGGCTGGCGGCGTTGGCTACTGGTGCGGCAGAGGGTCTACGAGCCTGCGGAGCTGCCAGCCCACGTGGCTCCACAGCAGGGAACGTGCGATCAGCGGCAAATGAAAAGCTATCGCAGCTTCTGTGCTGTAGGGCCCGTTAGGTGGAGAGACATTTGAAGTGCCGGCTTCCGGACCCTCATTTCGCCTTCCGTCAGTTATGACGACCTCTTCCTTTTTCGTCCGTCCGTAACTCCGCACGTTTCCTGCCCGGGGATTTCGCGGATCGCGCACTCCCTTCGCAATCCTCTCCTGTTCACGAAATGGGCCTTCAAAATTCCTTCCCAGAGAGGGATCTTTTGTGTGTCGGGTTTACTCTTGAGAAAAGGGGTTATCACGAGTAGCATGGGGCCATCGACCACGCCAAAACACATCCCACACCGGAGGGGAACCCGGGGCTGCCCACCATGATCCCGAAGGGCCTGCTCACGCGGGCCGAGTTTCAGCAGTTGGCCGCGGTGCCGGCCGAGGTAGAGTGGTTTGCCAATCTTGAGAATGCCCGGACGCGGCGGGCCTATCAGATTGACCTCAAGGACTTTATGCACGTCATCGGGGTCCGGCGGCCGGAAGACTTTCGCCTCGTGATCCGCGCCCATGTGCTTACGTGGCGCACGCACCTCGAGTCCCGGCAGTTAACAAGCGCGACGATTCGCCGCAAGCTCGCCGCGCTCTCCTCCCTCTTTGAGTACCTCTGCGACCAGAATGCCGTGCCGCACAATCCGGTCAAGGGGGTGAAGCGGCCGGAGGTGGATGCGTATGACGGCAACACGCCAGCCCTGGGTGATCATCAGGCGCGAGCACTATTGAACGCACCGGATGCCGGAACTGTGAAGGGGAAGCGCGATCGGGCGATCCTCTCGATATTGCTCTATCACGGCTTGCGCCGGGAGGAGCTCACGACTCTCTGGTCAAAGACATCACCGTACGCCGGGGCGTACCGCATGTGCGTGTCCATGGCAAAGGCGGCAAGACCCGCTACGTCCCCTACGCTTTTACCGAGCAAGGTGTGGCTATGCCCTCCAGCGTCCTCCGCAGCCACCGTGCAGTTCAGGTCAACATCGCCATCATGCGGGCCTTCGTGCAGCTCCGTGAGATGCTCGCCACCCACAAGGACCTGGGCAAGAAACTCGACGCTCTGGAGAAGAAATACGATGCCCAGTTCCGGGTGGTCTTTGATGCCATCTGCAAGCTCATGGAACCACCCCGTCAGCCACCTCGCCGACGTATTGCTTTCAGCACCGACCCCGAGCGCTAATCTCGTACCGACTTCCACTCCGCTCTTTTGCTCTAAATCGCTCTTCACAGAGAGGGGTGGAGACCACATCATTTCGGTGAAGCGGTGCCGAAAATTAGGGTATAATGCGCCCAAAGTGTTCAAGACGCGTTATTCCGTTCACACTGAGGGAAGACGCTCGTGCTGCCCAAGACAAAGAAATCTGCCCTGCCCAACTCTTTTCACACAAAGTTCCATCCCCGGTTGACATACTCACGATGAGTGTGTATGCTGGACTTACCATGAATGAGGGAGATCCTACGACGATGCATCGACGGATTAATATCACCTTGCCGGAAGAGACGGTCCGGCTGCTCGACCGCGTGGCCAGACAGGGAGATCGGAGCCGCCTCATCGATGAGGCCGTGAAGCGCTACATCGAAGAGATGGGGCTCGCGAATCTCAAGAAGCGACTGAAAGAGGGTGCGCTCCGACGGGCCGAGCGTGATCTCCAATTTGCAGAAGAATGGTTTAGCCTCGACGAAGAAGCATGGCCAGGAGGCCGCAGGTAACCTATCCGCGCCGCGGTGAGGTGTATCGGGTCAACTTCGATCCTACCATCGGCGCAGAGATTAAAAAGACCCGCCCCGCGCTCGTCCTGCAAAACAACACCGCCAACCGCCACAGCCCGATCACGATCGTTGCGGCCATCACCTCTCAGTTCGAGGAACCGCTGTACCCAACAGA
>CAYLZQ010000483.1:0-2171 GCA_964388045.1 uncultured Elusimicrobia bacterium
CTTGAAGGCCTTGGGGACCTGGGTGGCCTCTGGCGGAGGGGGCCCCAGGTTCGCCTTCCTGTGCCTGGGGCTCCTGGCCGCAAGCCTGGGCCTCAGGGCCTGGGGCGCTCGCTATGACATGGGCCGTAGGACCCTGGAGGAGGCTGCCGGGCTCTCGCCCGGGGCCTCGATCCGAGTCATCATGCTGACCGAGAGGAAGAGAAAGCCTGAGCATTCTCTCCATTCCCTCTCTGTTTATTTCCCGCAGGACCTGGAGGCCTTGAGGAGATACTCAGGCCGCCGCACTGTTTTCAGGAGGCTCGCCCTGCGCCGCCTCTACGAGGGCTTGACCAGGGGCATGGAGGCCGAGGGCCTGAGGGAGGCCCTGCTCATGGGTCTTCAGGCCGGGGACCCTGCGGCCGGGCTGCTTCTTCTTGAGAGCCTCTCCAGCGCTCCCCGGAGCCCTGAGGCGGCCCGGGCTCTGGATTCCCTGGCTGACGAGAGCCGCTGCCGGATCGGGCCCCAGGCCTCGGCCAGGCTGGCCCTTGCCTACGCCCGTCTTGGCCTCAAGGAGAAAGCGGCCTTCTGGCAGGAGCGGGCCTCCAGGGGGATCCCTCCCGGGCTTCTTTCCCTGGGCTCCGTGGGAGCCTTCAACGGCGTGGTCAAAGGAAGCGTCAAGGGAGGCCGGGTCAGGGTGGGGCTCTACGCGCTCAAGGGAGCCTCCCCTCATGCCTACGCCCTTGGCCCCTCGCAGCTCGTGGCCTCGGCCTGGCCTGACGAAAAGGGTCGCTTCGAGTTCAAGGGCCTCGCGGCAGGAGACTACTTCCTGGCCCTCTCCCTGGACTGGAACGGCCCCCGGCCCCAGGCGCGTGTCCTGGGCCACCGAGGGGACATCAGGATTTCAGCGGAGAGCCCCAGGGCAGAGCTTGCGCCCATCGAGCTCCGTTTTTGAGGCAAGCCGCAACTCGGGCGAGCTTCGCTTGCGCCGCGTTGGGCAGGGGGCTGGTGAGGGCCCGGCGGCGTGGGGAGGCTCGATCCCATGCTCGTTCGAGATAGCCCCTAGCCGGAGCTCGCGGACCTGCCCTTTTCCGAGTTCGTCTTCAACCCGGGCCGCCCTCTCGAGCGCCTCGCCGCCGCCATCGCGTGGGATGATCTCCTGGGAAAACTCCAAGCCTTCTACAGCGAGGACCGCGGCGCCCCTTCCATGCCCCTGCGAGCCCAGGTCGGCACACTCATGCTCAAGCACCTCACTCCTCATGGCAACAGCGCAGCGCTTGTCATCGACAAGCCTATCATGGAGCTGATCAATATCACCGTGAAAACGCCCCTTAAAATCACTACGGATGGGATCAAAACCTTGCGCGAGTCCTGAAGGGATTGCACAAGAAGCCCCAGTGAATAGGAAGCCTGCGCAGGGTATAACGCACCCAAAAGCTTACACTTTCTCAAAAGTCCCGGCAGCAGGCCCCCGGGGTCCATGTCCCTCGTCTCGGGCTCTTTTAGCGGTTCGGGCCCAGGGCCAGGGCCCGGCCCAGGCCGGCCCCAGGCGCGAGTCCTGGGCCAGCGAGGGGACATCAGTATCCAGAGAAGGGCAACGCCAACGGCCGCATCCAGCCCAAGATCACCCCCGCCTCTGATCCGCGTCCCCCGCTGACGCTTGCCGCTGGGGCCTTGGGGGAGCTTCAGTTCCAGCGGGTGGCCTGCCCCTGGGCTTTGGAGCCGCGGCGTGGGCCGTGGCGCCACGCGACCAGTTCATCGGCTGGACCAAGCACGAGCGCCTGCTCCGCCTCCACCGGATCGTCAACAACGCACGTTTCCTGATCCTCCCCTGGATTACTTCCCACAACCTCGCCTCCCGCATCCTTGGGGCGGCAGTCAGACGGCTGGGCCAGGACTGGCAGGAGTGCCACGGCTACCGCCCGGTTCTGCTCGAAACCTTCGTGGAACGAGAGCGATTCCAGGGAACCTGCTACCGGGCCGCAAACTGGATCCACGTCGGTCACGCCCAGGGCCGCGGCAAGCTCGACCGCCACTACGAGCGGGCGCTGCCCGTCAAGGACATCTTCCTCTACCCGCTCCATAAACGATTCCGCGCAGAACTTCGCGCTTCCTGAGCCCCACGCGGAGGGACGGGTTCACTAAATGCTTGCCTGGTTAGACGGTAGCATAGTCCAGAAGCGGCGAAAACTGCT
>CAYLZQ010000484.1:0-2165 GCA_964388045.1 uncultured Elusimicrobia bacterium
GGCCAGCCGGCCTGGTCCGGGGGGGTGGCGGTTGGAAACGCGATCTACAGCTTCTCGGGGCCAAAACTCGAGAGGACGATCGCCCACGAGATGATCCACCTCATCTTCCACGAGTACGTGGGCCGCTCGACTCCTGAGCTGCGCTGGCTCACCGAGGGCCTGGCTGTCTGTCAGGAGAACAAGGCCGCGGCGGCGGAGGGGGCGGGGGATCTCTTCGGAGCCCTGAGGGAGAGGCTGCGCCGGCAGCCCCTTCCCCTGGAGCAGATGCTCATGCTGGCCCCGGCCAGCGAGCGGGGGTACTCGGTCAGCGCCTGGTATGCCCAGGCCGAGAGCATGGTGCGCCACATGATCGAGAGGGGGGGGAGGCTCGGCTTCTCAGAGTTCCTGGCCCAGCTCCGGGAGAACAAGGGCTTTGACCAGGCGATCCAAGCGGCCTACTCAGGGGTCTGGCGGGACCTCGCGGACTTCGAGCGCTCCTGGCAGAGGAGCCTGCAGTGACCCGCTGTCCGCTCCCGGAGCGGTTCTCAGAGAGGACAGGCGGACAATGACCAAAGAGCGCCAGGTCGTGCTCCCGGTCCGGGGGATGCACTGCGCCTCCTGTGTCGCCAAGCTCGAGAAGGTCCTGGGCGGGCTTTCAGGGGTGCGCTCGGTGAGCGTGGACCTTCCCTCCAGGACCGTGGCCGTCTCTTTCCTGGAGAGGCCAGGCTTGAACGTCAAGACTTTCCGCCATGCGATCGAGAAGGCGGGCTACGACGTCCTGGGCGAGAGCGAGAGCCGGGCCTCGGCTGAGGCCTTGAGCCTGCTTTCCCAGCAGGAGGAGAGCTCCCAGCTCCTCAGGCGCCTCCAGGCAGGAATCGCCCTGGCTCTGCCCCTGATGTTTTCAGGCTGGCTCGACCTTTCCCCCTATACCTGCCTTCTCCTCGCCATCCCCCTCCAGGTCTGGTGCGGCTGGCACTTCCACGAGGGCCTCACCCGCAGCCTCCTGCGCAGGGCCGCGGACATGAACACCCTGGTCTCCATTTCCACGTGGGCCGCCTTCCTTTATAGCGCCACCGTGGTGCTTTTCCCGGAGAC
Source organism: uncultured Elusimicrobia bacterium (assembly GCA_964388045.1). Lineage (GTDB taxonomy): Bacteria > Elusimicrobiota > Elusimicrobia > UBA1565 > UBA9628 > CAYLZQ01. Next base: position 1,075 of record CAYLZQ010000484.1, read on the forward strand.
CCTGCCCCCGGCTGCCCGGCAGGCCCAGTGGGACGCTGTCGCTGGCCTCGTCACCATGGTGACTTTGGGCCGCTGGCTTGAGGCCAAGACCCGCGGAAAGACCAGCGAGTCCCTGGTGCGCCTCATGCGCCTGGCCCCCAAGACCGCGCGCGTCCTGCGGGGGGGGGAAGAGCTGACAGTGCCCCTCTCGGAGGTTGCGGTCGGGGAGACCATCCGGGTGCGTCCCGGGGAGCAGGTGGGCTTGGACGGGAAGGTCCTCTCCGGGGACTCGACAGTGGATGAGTCCCTGCTCACAGGGGAGAGCCTGCCAGTGGAGAAGTCCCTTGGGAGCCTGGTTTGGGGAGGGACCATCAACAAGACAGGCTCCCTGGAGGTCAAGGTGAGCCGCCCCGGCTCGGAGTCGGCTCTGGCCCGGATCGTGGAGGCGGTTCGCTCGGCCCAGGCGACCAAGCCCGGGATCCAGAGGTTCGTGGACCAGGCTGCGGCCGCTTTCGTGCCCCTTGTGATACTGATCGCCGTGGCGAGCGCAGTTCTCTGGGCCCTCCGCGGCCCTGAGCCCAAGATCCTATTCGCCCTCACCTCCCTCATCTCGGTTTTCGCCGTGGCCTGCCCCTGCGCCCTGGGCCTGGCCACTCCCCTGGCCATCATCGCGGGCATGGGCAGGGCGGCCGAGATGGGGGTCTTCCTCAGGAACGCGGATGTCTTGGAGAAGGTGGGGGCCCTTGACGTCATCCTCTTCGACAAGACAGGGACCCTGACCGAGGGAAGGCCCCAGGTCGCGAGGACGATCCTGCTCAGGGGCGGAAAGGAGGAGATGCTTTCCCTTGCCCTTGCCGCTGAGGAGCGCTCGGAGCACCCTTTCGCCCAGGCTGTCGCGGCTTATGCCAAGGCGGCCGGGGCCAGGGCGGCAGCCGTCGAGTCCTTCGAGGCCTTTCCCGGCCGCGGGGTCCTGGTCCGCAGCGGCGGCAGGGTCGTGCGGGTGGGAAGGCTGGCCTGGCTCAAGGAGCAGGGCTGCGTGGTTCCCCCGCCCGAGGCCGGTCTCTTCCAGGGAGGCGGCTCCCTCCTGGGTGTGGCTGCGGACTCCGAGCTCC
>CAYLZQ010000485.1:0-2165 GCA_964388045.1 uncultured Elusimicrobia bacterium
GTCATCGGTGCGGCCCATCTGGTCCCAGACCAGCGAAATGTAATGGAGCGCCTTTGCGTGCGCCTCTTTCTGATTGCTGTACAAGAGGTCCACGCGCAGGTAGGCCAAGAGCGCCTCCTTCGGCCGGCCGGCCTCACGCAGCGCATCGCCCAGCGCGTTGTGGGCCAGAGCTTGGAGGTCCGCCTGGTCCGGCGGCGATTGATCGATGACGCCGCGCAGCAGTTGTTCCGCGTCGTCGTATTTCTTGAGCTTCAGCAAGCACTCGCCTTTGGCCATCAGTGCCTCTTGCTGGCGCAACTTCTCCTCCTCCGTTGTCGCTTTCACGGCGGCCACTTCCTCGAATTTGACCAGGGCCTCCGGGTAATTGCCGGCCTTCAGAAAGGGATTTTTGGCGAGCAGGGCCAGGACTTCCGGCTTTCCTTCGAGCAGCCTGCCCATGAAGTTGAGGAACCAGGGAGTTGCCTGGCAGCTCGAGAGGGCAGCGAACCACATCTGCCAGTCCAGGCGCGGCTGATGGGGCGCGACGAAGCCTGGCCTCTTGGAGACGTCCCCTGGCTTCCATTTGAACCCGTAGGCGAGCCAGAGCTTGCCGTCCTGACTTCCCTCCACCACGATCTCAGGCCTGGAGGTGGTCATGACAGCGAAGAGCCCGTAGCTGTTGGCGATCCTGAGCGGTTCCAGGGCCCGGGTGAGGCGCGCCAGGGGACCCAGGGGCAGGCCCCGAGTGAACAGCCCAAGGAGTTGGAGAGCGCTCATCCAGAGGACGACCGCGGCCAGGGGCAGGGCCGGGAGGTTCCGCCAACCGGCGGACCCATGGGCCTGCAGGCTGGTCCAAGAGCGGGGCAGGAAGGCCTTGAGCGTGGCGTCGTCAAGGAGGAGCAGGCATAGGGAGAGGGCGAGGAGGTTGAAGAAGCAGTAGTTGCCTGTGAGAGCGATGAGGACCTGAAGGAAGACCAGGGCGGCCAAGCCGAGGAGCCTTGGCCTTCTGGGCATGAGGATCAGGAAGGGGGCTCCTAGTTCGATCGCGAACATGCAGGCCGCGGAGAGCTTCTGGAACCAGGCCGGGAGCTGGTGGGCGTACCAGCCGATCCAGGTGGGAAGGGGCTGTGTCTCGTAATGGACCTGGAGGGCGGCGAGCTCCCTCCAGGCCGGGTCCCCGCTCAAGAGCTTGACGCAGCCTGACTCGAACATGAGCCTGAAGAGGAGCCAGCGCAGGAGCCAGAGGGCCAGGCGGGGAGGATGGGGCTCTTGGGAAAGTCTGGGCCAAAGCCTCCAGGGAGCCAGGAAGACGGCCAGGAAGCCTGTCTCCAAGAGGAGGATGTCCCATTGGAAGCTCAGGAATTCGTTGCCGGCGGTGGTGAGCGAAAGGTAGAAGGCCCATAGGGTGAGGAGCACTGGCCCAGGGGCCACGCCCAGGACCACGAGCAGGGAGAGGATGCTTCCTCCCGCGCAGAGAAAGGAGAGGAAGCCGTCCGTGGGATTGAGCCAGCAGAGGGTGGGAAGCAGTTGGTAGGCCTTTTGCCCCAGGAGTGAGCGGGCCGAGGCCAGGAAGCCTTCCAGGGGCAGTATCCCCTGGCTTCCGACCAGGCCTTGAATCTGGACCCAGAGCGAGGAGAAAGCGCAGAGATAGATGAGTCCAAGCAGGCTCAGGAAGAGCCGGCTGGCCGCGTGATAGGTTTCAGGCTCCAGGTTCCGGCCCCAGAGCCAGGTGGTGAGCCGGGAGAAGATCCCGCGGCGCCTGGCCACTGTCCTGTAGAACCCTTCGCTGGCCCAGGCCATGCCTGGGACGTTCCGGTAGGCCCAGAGCATCCACCCCCTCGAGGGAGCGTGGGAGAGCAGGCGGAAGACCGCTTCAGCTCCCGAGGACCTTGCCTCCGGCTCGATGAGCTGCACAGAGCCTGAGAGTTCCTCTGGCTTGATCTCAGGGAACCGCGATGCGGCCTGCTGGAATGGCGCGTAGTCAACCCGCTCCCCGGTCAGGGCCTTCCAGCGGCCCACCCAGCGGCGGCAGAAGTTGCAGTCGCCGTCGTAGAGGAGGGTGGGTTTCCGGGTCGCCAAGCGGCTAGGGGAGGCTCGGCTCGGGGGAGGGATCGGGCGCTGGCCTTGAGTAGAAGGCCAGCTCATCCTCCTCCACCCTCATCCCGTAGGCTATTCCCTCGGCCGAG
>CAYLZQ010000486.1:0-2159 GCA_964388045.1 uncultured Elusimicrobia bacterium
GTAGAGGATGGGCTTGGACTCAGCGGGGAACAGGGAGGCGCTCAAGCCCGGGAACATCCAGCCCATGAGGGAGGGCCCGATCATGACTCCAGCGATCATCTCGCTGACGACCTGGGACTGTCCAAGCCTCCTGAAGACCAGGCCCATGACCCGGCAGGCGCCCAGGATGAAGCCGAGCTGAAGGAAGAAGAGAACCGAGAGCTCGAAGGGGCTCATCTCATTATTGGAAGAAATGAGATTATACCACATTCCATAATTTCGGGGAGGGGTCAGTCTCAGGTCCCTCAGCCCCACCCCCTCCCGTAGGGAGGGCTGCCTCGGCCCCTCTTCTACTCACCTCCCCGCGGGGGAGGTGAGTAGTCACGGGGAGGGCCGGAAAGGACTGCGGGGATTGGTGACATTTTTGGCATTGACAAAGCCCGGGAGAGGGCCTACACTTAGTTTGAATGAAAAGGAGGTTTAAGGCCTATTTATGGCTTACAAGATTTTCACGACTTTCCACATAGCCCGCATCTGCGGGGTCTCCCCATCGACCGTCATCCATTGGATCAACCGGGGCAAGCTCCCGGCCTTCAGGACCCCTGGGGGCCACCGGAGAGTGCCGGCCTCGGACCTCTTGAACTTCCTCAAAAGGTACGGGATGCCGATCCCCGAGTCCCTGGTCGGGGAGGAGGAGAAAAAGAGGGTCCTCATCGTGGACGACGAGCCCCAGATCGCGGGCATGCTCCGCAGGGCCTTCGCCAAGGCCTCGCCGCGCTTTGAGCCGCGCGCGGTCACCGACGGGGTCGAGGCCCTGGTCCTGGTCGGCACCTGGCGCCCGGACCTGGTGGTCTTGGACGCGGTGATGCCGGTGGTGGACGGGATGAGGGTCTGCGCCTCCTTGAAGGCAGACCCCCAGACCCGCAGGATCCGGATCATAGCGATCACGGGCAAGAAGCTCTCGGACTCCCAGAGGCGCTTCCTGCAAGCCAACACCGACGCCTATTTCACGAAGCCCTTCGATCTCTTGGAGCTGGTCCGGACCGCGGCCGGGCTGCTTGCGGTCCCGGAGGCGATCCGGCCGGGCAAGTCCGCTTGATGGAAGGCCCCGGGAGCTCCGGAGGCCGGGACAGGAGCCAGGACGCAGGGGCAGGACAAGCGAGGAGCTGGCGCGATGATTTTCCCGCTGATCCGCGCAAGGCGCTCTTTGGCCCAAAGGCTGCTGTGGCTCGTCGTGTCTCCCATCCTCCTGATCCTGGGCCTGGCCCAGTCCTTCGTCTACCTCACCCTCAGGCACAAGACTTTGGAGAGCCTCAACCAGGAGCTGGATCTCACGGCGGCCCGGTACACCCTGGTCGTCTCCAACCTCTTTAGGCAGTACGCCAACGACCTGGAGACCCTTTCCCAGAACTCCCTGATCGCGGACTACTACAAGAACAGGGAGTACCACCTCCACGAGGAGGCAGAGGCCTACCGGAGGGACCTGGAGCGCGCCCTGCGCTCCTTCCGGGCCAGGGCCGGGATCTACGCCGGGATCCGCTACTGGGACGAGAGGGGGCGCCTGGTCTCCTGGGCCGGGGACTCGGCCGGCCCGGATGCCGCGCAGGAGGGCTTCTTCCTGCAGGCCCGAGGCCGCCCGCGCGAGCTTTTGCGCCTCCTCCTGCCGGCCGGGGAGGGCGGGGGCCGGCAGGTCCTTCGCTACGCGAAGAGCATCCTCAGCCCCCTGGGGGAGTTCAAGGGGGCGCTCGCCCTGGACTGCGAGGTCGGAGTCATCGAGAAGCTCCTCGGGGGCGCGCGCATCGGAGAGAGGGGAGGAGCCTATCTGGCCGGCCCGGGAGCCCGCCTGATCGCCAGCGACTCCTCACTTCCGGAGCGCGCCCTGAGCGCGAGCCGGGCGATCCCGGGGACCGGCTGGCGCCTGGTCCTGGCCGCGGACAAAGACGAGTTCCTCCAGCCCTTGCGCGACATCCAGAGGCTGACGGTCCTCCTGGGCCTGGCGGGGATATTCCTGCTCCTGATCGCGATCGTGGCCGGCATCCGCAGGGGGATGGCCCCCCTGGCGAGGCTCCTTGAGGCCATCCAGAGGGTCTCGCGGGGGGAGCTCGGCCAGGAGATCCCCGTCTCGGGGGAGGACGAGATCGCCGGGGTCAGCCGCGCCTTCAACCAGATGGCCGAGAGCT
>CAYLZQ010000487.1:0-2156 GCA_964388045.1 uncultured Elusimicrobia bacterium
TGCTCGCGCTGCAGCGCGTTGTTGTGGGTCATGAGCGAGAGCATCTCGGGGGCGTCGGCCATCTCCAGGTGGACCTCCCCCTTGAGCTCGCAGAGCTTGAAGAGGTCCTGGTCCTGGATGTGGCGCCTGTCTTTGCGCAGGTGGCAGACGATCGAGTCCGCCCCGGCCTGCCGGCAGACCTGGGCCGCCGCGACCGGGTCCGGATCCAGCTCCCGCCGGGCCTGCCTCAGGGTGGCTATGTGGTCTATATTGACTCCGAGCTTGACGCGGTTGCCGATTCTCATGAAAAGAACTCCTCTTCGGGGGGTTCAGCGAGCCGTCGCGCGAAGCGCGAAAGGCGAGCGACGACGAAGCGGGGGGCCCAGCCCCCCTTGTGGAGCGCCGAGCGCAGAGGATTCCTTTCGGAGCGAGGCATCAGCCCGAGCGCGCGGCGCGAGGGCGCGACAAGAAGCTCAACTCCCGACGAATTTCTTGTCATGGGTGCTCGTCTCCTCCCGGTAGGCCTCCGCCAGGTCCTCGGCCATGCTCCGTATCCGTGACCGGCTGGGCCCCTCGATCATGATCCGCAGGAGGGGCTCGGTCCCGGAATAGCGGACCAGGATCCGCCCATCCCCCTTGAGCCGCCTCTCGAAGCGTCCGATGAGCCTGCGCAGGCGCGGGAGAGCCTCGAGGGGGATCCTCTGCTCCACCTCCAGGTTCTTGAGGACCTGGGGCACGACGCGAAAGAGGGAGCGCTGGACGCTCAGAGGGCGGCCCGACTCGCGCAGGGCGGCCAGGGTCTGCATGGCGGTCAGGAGCCCGTCCCCGGTAAGGGCGAACCTCCTGAAGATGATGTGGCCCGAGGACTCCCCCCCCAGGCTCAGGGAACGCCTCTCGATGGCCTCCGTGACGTGCCGGTCCCCGACCGGCACCTCGACCACCGAGATCCCCTGGCTGCGGAGGAAACGCGTCAGGCCGTAGTTGGACATCACGGTCAGCACCACGGCCTCCGAGCGCAGAAGCCCCAGGCGCCGCAGCCTCATGGCCGCAAGGCAGATCAGGGAGTCCCCGTCCAGGAGACCCCCCTTCTCGTCGCAAAAGACCGTCCGGTCGGCGTCCCCGTCGAAGGAGACCCCGCAGTCGGCCCGATGGCGGCGAACCGCCTCCCGCAGGACCCCGGGAAAGAGCGCCCCGCAGCCCTCGTTGATGTTGCGGCCGTTGGGGGAGCAGCCGATGGGGATCACCCGTGCTCCCAGGGCCTCGAAGAGCCCGGGGGCCACCCCCGCGGCCGCCCCGTGAGCGCAGTCCACGACCAGGCGCAGGCCGCAGAGGTCCAGGGTCGGCGGGAAGGTGCTGCGCAGGAAGTCGGCGTAGCGCCGCACGAGCCTGGAGCCGTCCTCGACCCAGCCGGAGGCAGGACCCCGGAGCCGGCGCAAGGGCCCGGAGAGCTCCCTCTCGATCTCCCCCTCCAGGTCCGGCCCCATCTTGAAGCCGTCCCCGGTGAAGAACTTGATCCCGTTGAACTCGGCCGGATTGTGGCTGGCGGAGACCACCACGCCGCAGAGGGCCCCGAGGCGCGGGGCGAGGTAGGAGACGGCCGGAGTGGGGACCACCCCCAGGTCCAGGGTCCGGCAGCCCGCGGCCCGCAGGCCCGCCACGAGGCAACGGCACAGCCCGGGGCCGGACCCGCGGGTGTCGCGCCCCATGAGCACCAGGGGGGCCGAGCCGTTGGCGCGCCTCTCCCGGCGCCTGAGGAGGAGCCGCGCGGCCACCCAGGCCAGCTCCTGGACCGCGCGAGGGACCAGGGGAGGCCGGCCGGGAATGCCGCGGACGCCGTCGGTCCCGAAGAGCTTCTCGCTCATGGCCGCTCCCGGATGGCCGCAAGGACCGCCAGGGCCCTCCGGGTGGCCCGCACGTCGTGGACGCGCAGGACGCGCGCGCCCCGAAGACTGGCCCAGCAGGCCGCGGCCAGGGAGCCCTCGAGGCGCTCCTCGGGCCCCGGAAGATGCCCCCCCAGGATCCTCCCGATGAAGGACTTCCTGGAGGCCCCCAGCACGACCGGGCCCAGCGTCGAGAACTCCTCGATATGCCTGATGAGGGAGAGGTTGTGCTCCAGGTCCTTGCCGAAGCCGATGCCCGGATCGACCAGGACCCGGCCCCTGTCGCCGCCGGCGGCC
>CAYLZQ010000488.1:0-697 GCA_964388045.1 uncultured Elusimicrobia bacterium
GTGGGCTATTCCCGGATCGGTCAAAGAGAGCAGGTTCTTTAAATCCTTCTTCTCATAATAGCGTAATAATTTTTGCGTTGCCTTGAGGATGTCGCGCTCTGGGGCTTCCCTCTGCTTGTCGCTTGCCTCTGAAAGGCGGCTTTTTTCCGCGCTTCGGCCTTTCGCCCCTCAGGCAGGAGTTCAAGATAAATTCTGGGCACTGAAAGCGCTTGGGCGAATCCATCGCGCTTGGTCTCTGATCCGAGACCAGGAATGCCCTCGGATTGGTCTTGTGCAACAGTCAACTGAGGCTCCGGCGGCTTGAAAGCCCCCTTGGATAATTTTTCTGCCCATCCGTCGCGCTCGCTGTCGGCCGAAGCTCTCCAGGGGCGTGGATGGGCCTCGCGAATTGAGCCGGCGCTCAGTCCATGGAGACGCGATTTTTGAACGTCAAGCCCGGAGCTCAACTCGTATTCGCTCCTCCTGGCCTCCTCGCCGTAATCAATCTGCAGGTAACCGCCTCCCCCCCTACTCCCGATCTTGCTCAAGAGATTTCCCTCTTTGTCAGTCTCAGCAGCGCTTATGAGCCGTCCCATTTCCCAATTTTCAAGCCGGATCCCATTCGAGTCTTCAATGGTCTTGGAAACCAGCCCCCCCTTGAGATAGCGATAACCCACCTGGGCTTTCTGGTCCCCATGGATCTTGCCTGCTTGGCGTC
>CAYLZQ010000488.1:707-2154 GCA_964388045.1 uncultured Elusimicrobia bacterium
CACCATGGGGTCATTCGGCGGAGGGTTCGCTGATGCTGACATTCGGGGAAGGCCGTTTAAGCTTGCTTCCTTTTTCCTTCATCTTACTTTGCTCTAAAAGGTATCGCTGGGCCTGCTTGGCGTCTAAAATTCTCATAATGAAGATACTGAGCTGACACCTTCCCGTTTGCGTCATATACAGTCTCAAGAAAACCTCTCTCGACCCCTGCCGAGGAGCCTCTCGCCGCCACTCCCTTTATTGAAACCGCCTTCTCAGTCCTTCCAAGCACTGCTGAGGCGTCTCGTGGGAGCTCTAAGTCCTTCCCGATGAGCCTGAGATGCTCGCCCGAAGCCAAGCTGAGAGCCTCCAACCTGGAGGCGACTTTCCCCTCTTTCAAATATTTGGCTGAGACGAGTCCTTGGCTCTAATCCAGAAGATACTCCTCCTGAAGCGCCCCGGAGTCGTCAGAAATCCGTTTCAAATATCCCCCCGGGCCTCGTGAAAATTCCAAGACCTTCTTTCCCGAGGCTCCCACCCTTTCCTGGCTTGCGACCCTCCCGCTGGCATCGAAGATCGTTCTCGTCCGCTCGCCCTTTTGGGGTCCAGTCAGGAATTCCTCTAAAACCGCATTGTTTCGACCGGCATCCCCATCGGCCCGCACGATCCTCTCCAGTCGCTTGCCTTGGAAATACTTGGAAACCGTTTGGGCCCCTTGGACTTCGGTTTCAGAGGCAAGACCGCCCTGGGGGTCGAAGAAGGCCATGCGCTTTAAGCTGCGGTCTGCTCTCCGCTCTTCAACGACGCGGCTGCCGTCCGCCAGCCGCAATTGAGCAGTGGTGCTTCCATCTTTGTTGAATTTTCCATCCGCTGCCCATCCTTCTCCTATGCCTCTCCGCTTCCATTGGCGTGGCTTTGCGTCCTGGCCTATCAGGGTTTCCGTGACAGCTCCCATCCTCCCCAGCGCAGAAGAACGCGGAGAAGAAGGGGGGACGCGCTGACCTCCCAGGGCTGCCGCCACCGTTCCAGACTCGGGAGCCAACCGGGGAGGAGCGTGGCTGACAGACAGGCGACCTTCCAGGGCTGCCGCCACCGTTCCAGGCTCGGGAGCCAACCGGGGAGGAGCGTGGGCGGCAGGCTGGCTGCCTTTCAAGACAACGCCTGCCTTCCCCCGCATGGCGGCAAGCGAAGGGGAATAGGTGACCTGGGTGAAAGAACCGTCTGGGTTTTGTCTGACGCCGACGACATCCCCTAGAGCGCCAACTACATGAAGATTGCCGCACCTAACCCCGCATTTTGCGCATTTTGGCAGCGGGGGCAAGTCCTGACCCGGATCCTGAGAATCTTGAGCAGGACCCTGAGAATCCTCATTGGGACTTTGAGCATCTTCGCCTGGAGCCTGAGATTCTTGGCCATGACTCTGCGGTTGGTCCCCGCTTGAGGCAGGGCCAAGCTCACCAGCATCTGGCA
>CAYLZQ010000489.1:0-2152 GCA_964388045.1 uncultured Elusimicrobia bacterium
CAAAGCCGAGCGCATCTTGCGGAAGGTCTCTGTCTGGAACTCCAGGTACTCCCCGACGCGCACCAGCATGACCGGAACGTTGCCGCTGGCCTCCCCGGCCGCCAGGAGGTTGAGGTAGACCGGGCTGAAGGCCTCGGGGTGCTTGCCGAAGGCGTTGGAGAGGAATTCCCCCCTCTTGACCCGCTCTTGGATGTCCGAGAGGACCTCCTTGAGCAGGGGTTCTTTCTGCTGAAAGGCCAGGGTGGAGAGGGACTGGAGCAGGGGGATGGAGGCTTTCACCATGAGGGAGAGCTGCTTGGTGAAAAACGCGATGTCCTTGACAGGGACCTTGGGCCTGCCGAACCTGAGGGCCGGCATCTTGAAGGAGGCCAGGGGCTTGGGCTTGGGGGGCGGGGGGGGAGGCTCCTTGGGCGCGGCCCTGGCCAGGGAGGCCTCCATCAAAAAGAGCCCGTCCCGGCGCAGGGTCTTGGAGAGCTTGGCCTCGTCCTCGGCCTCCATGACGCTGGCCACCGTGCGCCCTGACTGGTCCATGGCCGTGTATTTGTAGAGGGGCATTAGACTGCGCGGTGAGAAATCCTGGATAGGGTTTCTCGCCGGCGCACCTCCTTAACGACGCCTTGAGGACCGCGCGCAAAGCGCGCGGTCCTGAAAGGATTCTTTATGGTGTTGCGCGGCAAGAAATCCGTAACAGGTTTTCTCCAGAGGGTCGCTGTGGATTTCTTGCCGCGCATATTACGATTCCGCGATGTCCGCCTCCTCCTCGTAGGTCACTCGGACCACCTCAGAGAGGGAGGTGGCCCCCTTGTAGACCAGATCGAGCCCGGCCTCCTGGAGGCTTTTCGCCCCGGAGGCGCGGGCCGCCTGCTTGATCTGGTCCTCCCCGGACTCCGAGGAGATCAGGCCCCGGATCTCGCGCGCGACCGGCAGCCACTCATAGATCCCCCGGCGGCCCACGTAGCCCAGGCCCAGGCAGGCCTCGCAGCCCTGGGGAGAAGGCCCGAAGAAGGGGCCCGGCTCTTTCAGGGGCGCCCCCAGGCGCGAGGCCTCGTGCGCCAGGGGCATCTGGGGCTTCTTGCACTTGTCGCAGAGGACCCGGATGAGCCTCTGGGCCATGACCCCGGAAAGGGCGGCCGAGAGAAGGAAGGGCTCGACCTTCATGTTGAGGAGCCTGCTGATGGTGCCGATGGCGTCCTTGGTGTGGAGGGTGGAGAGGACCAGGTGCCCCGTGATCGAGGCCTGGATCGCGATCTCGGCCGTCTCCAGGTCCCGGATCTCGCCCACCAGGATCACGTTGGGGTCCTGGCGCAGAATCGAGCGCAGCCCCGAGGCGAAGGTGAGGCCTATGTGGGCGTTGGTCTCCACCTGGTTGATCCCCGCGATCCGGTACTCGACCGGGTCCTCGAGGGTGATGATGTTCCTCTCGGGGATGTTGATCTCGTTGATGGCCGCGTAGAGGGTCGTGGTCTTGCCGCTCCCGGTGGGGCCGGTGACCAGGACCATGCCCATGGGGCTGCGGATGATCTTCTGGTAGCTCTCGGCGACATCGGGCGGCATCCCCAGGTCCGCGAGGGTCCTGCGGCTGGTCATCTGGTCCAGGACCCGCACGACCACCTTCTCGCCGTAGATGGTGGGGAGGGTGGAGACCCGCAGGTCTATGCCCCGCCCCCCGTAGTCCACCGAGATGTGGCCGTCCTGGGGGAGCCTGGTCTCGGTGATGTCCAGGCGCGAGAGGATCTTGATGCGGGCCACGATCGCTGGCTCTATGTCCTTGAGGTAGGCCCGGCGCTCGTAGAGGACCCCGTCTATCCTCAGGCGCATGCGCAGGGTGCTCACCGTGGGCTCGAGGTGGATGTCCGAGGCCCCGTTGGCCACCCCCTCCGCGATCATCCCGTCCACGATCTCGATGACCGAGGTGTCGGTCGGATTGTAGCGGGCGGCGCTGACGTCCACGTCGCGCGGAACGATCTTGACCTGGCCGGCCTGGCGCATGGGGCCTTCGGGCAGTGAGGGCAGGGCCGCCTCGCCGGCCTTGGGCTCCTCCGGCTGGCCCACGACCTCTTCCCCGTAGACGGAGTCGATCGTCTCGAAAAGGTTGCGCCGGGTGGTCAGGACCGGGAAGACCCTCAGGCCCGTGTGGGCGCCGACCGTGTCT
>CAYLZQ010000490.1:0-2146 GCA_964388045.1 uncultured Elusimicrobia bacterium
CGGGCTTGGCGCACCCGGCTTGAGACGGTGCGGCACAGCCATTTCAGGCGCCGCGCCACCCCGAGGGCGAGGGCTTTGAGACGGCTCAAGGCCAGATTCGGATTCCCGGAAAAACGGACGCCTTCACGGCCTGCCAGGGTTTGCTTCAGTTGAAGCAAGAGCCAGGGGTCTTCCACGACAACGACAAGAATCCCAAGCCCCATGGGTTTCTCCTGGCCGCAGAGTCGCAGGCAGAGGGACTGGTAGCAGGCCAGAAGGAAGAGGTCCGAGGCGGAGGGGTCCTTCCAGGCCAGGGTGCCTGACCACCAGGACCAGGGGTCCTGGGTCCGGCCCAGGGTGGCGACCCAGTCCAAGAAAGGCTGCCTGAGCTTTCCAGCCTCCTCTTGGAGGAGGCTTCCCAGGGGCCTGGCCTTTTGGCCGAGGTGGGCTTCCAGGGCGGCCTTTGCGCGCGGGTTCTTGCCTAGGTAGACCCAGCCGGCCCGGGGGCCGGGAAAGCTTGCTTTGGCCGCGGTTGAAACCAGGATCATAGGCCGAGCTCCCGGGCAAGGTCCCGCAGGTCGGGAAGGATTCGGGTCCCGGGAGGGAAGGGGCTTTTTTCCCCTGGCCGCACCCGCCCGATGAAACGGGTCCCGGTCTTGCGCGCCCCCTCGTAGTCGCTCAGGGCGTCGCCGATCATGAAGATCGCTTCAGGCCCGCAGCGCAGGCCCGACGCGATCCTCATGAGTATTTGTTCCTTTGTCTCCGGCGTCCCGTAGATCCCGCGAAAAAAGAGGGTCAGCCCCCGTTTCTCCACGATCCGCCGCAGCTCCTCCTGCGGGGCGCCGGAGGCCACGAAGAGGGGAAGGCGCTCGTGGTGGGCCTCCAGGAACTCCCTGGCCCCGGAGACCCATTCCGAGGCCGCCACCGCCTCCTCGACCAGGGCGTTGAAGCGCTCGCCCAGGGCCTTCTCCTCCCGGGTCCCTAGCGGCCTCTTCAAGATTTCCCGGTAGGCGTAGCGGAACTTCTCGAAGCGCGAGATGCCGCCGTTAGCCTTATGGTGGGCCACGATCGCCGAGGCGGCCTCGGGGCCCTCGGGGGCGAAGAGGGCCTCGAAGGCCCTGGTCTTGACCTCCATGGATTCGAGCACGACGCCGTCGAAGTCGAAGGCGACGGCTGAGCAGGCCTTAGCCACGGGGTTTTCCGGAGCCGGCCCTGCGCTGCGCCCTGGGGGGCGCAGCCGCCTCGCCCTCCTGGGCCGCCAGGCGAGATCGCAGCTCGGCGAGGCAGTCCAAAAGCCCCTGGCCCATGTCCGTGTAGAGATGGCTGACGAGCTTCTTGCCCAGGCGGGGGTGGAAGGCATAGGGGGTGACGCTGTAGTGGCCGCTGACCGGGACCTTCGAGTACTCGAGCTTGACCCTCCCTCTCATGATCTCGTGGATCATCCCCATGAGGTCCGAGACCCGCATGGGGTGGTGGCCGGTGAGGATGATGGGCATGTTCGCATACTCGGGCTTGAGGATATCGACCGAGAGACGCGCCGCGTCCTCCACGTGGATGTACTCCCTGAGCTCCTCACCCGTCCCGTTGTAGCGCACGACCCCTTCGATCAGGGCCCCGTGGAGAAGGCGGTGGATGCCGTTTCTCCTGTCCGCCCTGCGGCCGTAGAGGGAGCCGTAGCGCAGGATCGTGTAGGGGAGACCGAACTCCTCGTGAAAGGCCTCGGTCGCCTGCTCGCAGGCCTGCTTGCTCACGCGGTAGAAGGAGCCGGAGGCGCTGTAGACGTAGACGGTCGAGGCCAGGACGAATCTCTCGGCCTTGGCCTGCCTGGCCGCCTCCAGGGCGTTGGCGTTTCCGATCACGTTGGTCTTGAGGGTTTCAGCGGGCTTCAGGCGGGCCTCGTCTATGTCCGCGATCCCGGCGAAGTTGTAGACGACCGAGCAGCCCTCGGCCGCCTTGGCCAGGGCCTCGGCGTCCAGGAGATCCCCGACCACCATCTCCTGTTCCTTTCGGAGGTAGGGGGAGACCTTTCTGTCGAAGAGGCGCACCGCGTAGCCGACCTCGCTCAGGGCGTCGGCCACGTGGCTTCCCAGGAATCCCGACCCTCCGCAGACGAGAAGTTTCTTCATGGGCTTCTCCTTAGGGCTCGTTAGGAAATAAATGCGTGAAT
>CAYLZQ010000491.1:0-2137 GCA_964388045.1 uncultured Elusimicrobia bacterium
TCCGGGCCGTGCGCGGGGCCTGGGGAGCGGGCTTCAACACGAAGGGCGCTCCCACCGCGATCGCGGGAGCCACCTTGTGGGCCACCAGGTTCAAGGGGAAATTGAAAGGAGTGATCAGGAGGGCCGGACCCCGCGCGAACCTCCGCGTCAAGGCGATCCTCCCCTCGGTGTTGGGGTCAAGGTCCAGGGGCAGGACCTCCCCGCCGAACCTCTTGGCCTCCTCGCTGGCCCAACGGAAGGTGAAGATGGCCCGGGAGACCTCGCGCCGGGACTCCTTCAAGGGCTTCTTGACCTCCTCCGCGATCAGCCTCGCGAAGACCTCGCTGTCGCGTTCCAGGCCCTGCGAAACCTCGAGGAGGACCTTGGAGCGTGCATGCGAGGGCAAAGACGAAGTCCCGGGAAAGGAGGCAGCCACCCTCCCCGCGATCTCGTCGGCCTGCTTGAGGTCTAAGTCCTGATCCCGAGCCACTTGAGCCATTTTCGAGTCCCCCTGAAGTCGCGCGAGAGGCGATCAGGGCGCGACTTGACCAAAGAATCCCACGAGGCGAATCCGGTCCCGACAGCGACCGTCTTAAAGCCGGCCTTCTTGCCGGCCTCCACGTCCAGGGGAGTGTCCCCGATCACGGTGACCTCCGAGGGCAAGACCTTGCTGCCGGAAAGCCTTCGGGCCCTTCGGACCGCGGTCCTGAGGATGCTCGCCCGATGAAAATGATCCGACCCGAAACCCCCGAAGAGGAAGTAGGCGTTGAAGCCCGAGGGCCCCAGCTTGATCCGAGCCCCCTTCTCCATGTTGCCCGTCCCAAGGCCCAGCAGGACCCCTTTCTCCCGGCTCAAGCGCCTCAGCAGCCCCTTGATCCCCGGAGGCAGAAGATAGGCCTTGCGCCGTATCGCGGCGCGGACGTAATAAGGAAGGCGCCTGAGGTACTCCTGGTGGAGCCTCTCGATCTCGGCCCTGGTCCCCTTGCGCCCGGTCGCGCTCCTGTGGGCGGCCTGGAAGTTCCGGAGGTCCGTGTGCCCGGCCATGCTGAACTCGCCGCAGACGTTCCTCTTCCCATAGAGGAGAAAGGCGGCGCGGTTCAAAGCCTTGCGGCCCGCCCCTCCGGCCTTGATCAGGGTCCCGTCCACGTCGAAGAGGAGGACCTTCATAGCCTCAAGTTCTCCCGGGAATAGACGACGACCCCGGACTTCATCACCCAGGCGACGGCGCTTGCGCCGAAGTAATAAGGGATCTCGCGGAAGTCCCCGGCCTCGCAGCAAAGAATGTCGGCCTTCTTTCCAGGCTCCAGGCTCCCGTGGGTCTCGCCGAGCCCCAGGGCGTGGGCCCCGTTGATCGTGGCCGCGACCAGGGCCTCGGCCGGGCTCATCCTCATCTGGGTGCAGGCTATCGAGAGGATCATGCGCATGTCCCAGCAGGGACAGGTCCCTGGGTTGAAATCGGTGGCCAGGGCGACGGCAGCGCCGGCGTCGATGAGGCGCCTGGCGGGAGGATAAGGCTTTCCCAGGAAGTAGTTGGAGCCCGGGACCAGGCAGGCCGCGGTCTGGGCCCCGGCCAGGGCCTGGATGTCCTCCTCCGCCACGCAGTCGAGGTGATCGGCCGAGGCCGCCCGCGCCTGGACGGCCAGGGCCACGCTCCCGGCGCGCGAGAGCTGCTCCGCGTGGAGCTTGGCCCTCAAGCCCGCCTTCTGCGCGGCGGCCAGAACCTGGAGCGAGTCCTCGAGGCTGAAGTAGCCCTTCTCGCAGAAGACGTCCACGAAGGCGGCCAGGCCCTCCCGGGCGGCCGCGGGGATCATCTCCTCCGAGACCAGGCGCACGTACTCCCTGCCGCGGCCCTCCATCTCGGGAGGCAGGGCATGGGCCCCCAGAAGGGTCCCGACGAGCTCCAGGGGCCCCTGGGAGGAGACCGCGCGGATCACGCGCAGGATCTCGAGCTCGGCCTCCAGGTCCAGGCCGTAGCCTGACTTGGCCTCCAAAGTCGTGGTGCCGCTCTCGAGGAAGAGCCGGCAGCGTTCGCGCAGGGCCTCAGTGAGCTTGGTCCCGCTCGCGCCGCGCACGCCGTTGACCGTGGAAAGGATGCCCCCCCCGGACTCGGCGATCTCCGCGTACTTCATCCCCTTGATGCGCTTGTCGAAGTCGTCGA
>CAYLZQ010000492.1:0-2130 GCA_964388045.1 uncultured Elusimicrobia bacterium
GCTTCGCTCAAGCGAGAGGTTCCAGGATGGGTCGAACTCCACCTTCCGAGCGATCTTGAGCCTAAGCCCCATCTGCCAGGTGGGCCGGAAGGTGTCGCGGTCAAACGAGGGATCCCTTAAGTCCCGCAGCGGGGCATATTCCCCCCGGATCGAGGTGTTAAGGTAGGTCTCGGTCAAGGCAAGGCTTAAGCCCGCCAGGCGGGCCTCGTTGATAAAGATGTCCTCCTGAGTCCGGCTGATGCTATACTCGGGGCTTACGGAGAAGGCCTTCCAGAAATCAGCCTTCTGAAAAGGGACCAGCTTGGCAGATGCTCTGGTGATCTGGGTCTTGCGCGTTGCTGCGAGCTGGCCCTGGACGTTATTCTGGACGTAGAGGTTACTTAGGGAAAGCTGGTTGAGCTTTCCGACCGCGAGGCTTGCCTCTATCTTCTTGACGTCCGCAGCAGCGCTAGCCAGGGGATTTGAGAAGCGCGGGGTGTTTCGCTCAAAGCTGGCCGTGGCTGAGAGGAGGTCTTTCTTGAAGCTTGGGCTGATGCGTAGGGCGTTTCCATTGAGGAGGTCGGTGGATCCCCTCTCGTTTTGGGAAAAGGCGAGCTCACAGTCAAGCCCCAGCCCGAGCTTGGATCGCAGCTCTGAGCCGAAGGAGTCGACGTAAATCGAGAGGCGTGGGATGTCCTGCCTGTGCCTGATGCTGGTCTCTAGGTCCTCGATCCTGTAGAAGCCGCTAAAGAGCTGGAGGCTTCCCAGGCCGCCTGTGAAGGCTTGGGTGGCCATGCCTCCCACGACCCCCCTCTGGAATCGGCTTCCCTCCACTGCTGGCTGGGTCTGCCCGCCGATCACGGAGAGGCGGGTCGAGCGGCCAGGGGCGTTGAACTGGTAGTAGCCGCCGATTCCAAGGACCGTGGCGGTCAAAGTCGCCCGGGTGGCCTTGGGTATGATGTAGCCTGCCTCCAGGCGGTACTCCCTGGGTTTGGTGAGGATGAAAAATCCCCCCAGGGCCTTGTAGCGGCCCCCCTGGCCCATCACAAGCGGGTCGTCGCTGGCCTGGAGGCTGAGACGCGAGTCTATGCTTGGCCCCTTCTCGATTGCGCGGTTAAAGTAAATGTCTATGTTGGTCTTCTGAAAGTTTCCGTTGGTCAGGAAGGACCTAGCCCCGTCCCCAGTCACGATCTGGCGGTAGACGTCAGTGTTCACGTTGACTGAAAGGGGCTTGGGCAGGACCGGGCCTGCCAAGGCCAGGGCAGGCTCTAGGGCGATGGCTGCGGCAAGCCCAACAGAGAGCCGGCTCCTCGCCTGGCTCAAGGAGCTTCCAGGCATGGACAGGCTTTGGAGACGCTGGCGCCCAAAGAGCGCTCAGAATTATTCACAGGCAAAAACTGTTAGCGGAGTAGGAATAGCTTTGATTATTGGTTTAACAAACTCAGCAGAGTTGCTTAGTTCCTTCGGATGTGAAACCTCCGGAGGTATGCTGGTAGGATCGCCGATGCCAGGCCCAAGGATTTCAGCGATAATGGGGCTTTGATCCTGCTCAGGCCGGGTCTCTCGTTCTTCCTGAGCTGCCCAGGCCTCTTTGACGAGGAGGTTGAGTGGAAGCCTCCAGAAGGCCAGGAAGGTCCCCGGAGAAGAAGCGGGGACATGCCTGAAGGCCATGGGAGTCTGCCAGGACTGGGCTGTCTTGGTAAGGTCTTGTTGGACCTGCCTTAAGCTCGCGCTGAAGGACTTGGGCCCCAGGGCCTTGTCAGCAGCCGCAATCAGGGGCTCGAGATCCCTGACTTCCTTGCGGATCAGAAGCACGTGGAGCGCGCGCAGGAAGACCTCGGACCTCTGCTCGGAGAGCACCTGGACCCAGTTCTCTGGAAGGGAAGCAAGGTATGTCTGATAGTCCTGGGAGCCAGGCTCAAGGGCCCTGAGTTGCTCGAAAGCCATGGCCATCCAGCCTGTGGTTCCCTGCAGGCCCTGGAGGGCCGAGTGGGTCGCTTGCTTTGGGGCGGGCAAGAGGGGCTTGGCTGCCTCGATATAGCGCTGGGCGATCTGACCGGCCCGGGAGGCCGAGCCCGGAAGCGAAAGGTTCCTCTGCATGGCCTTGCGCAGGGCCGAGCGGAAGCGCTCCAGGCTCTTGGAAAGCTCCTG
>CAYLZQ010000493.1:0-2129 GCA_964388045.1 uncultured Elusimicrobia bacterium
CCTCCTGCCGGATGGAGGCTACCAAAAGCCGGTTTCGGCGATCGTGGCCAACTTCAATAAGCCCTCACCAGGCCGCCCCTCCCTCCTTAAGCACGGAGAGCACGAGGAGGTGGAGACTTTCTTCCACGAGTTCGGCCACATCATGCACCAGACCCTGACCAAGGCCCGCTACGGCCGCTTCTCGGGCTCCTCCACGGCCCGCGACTTCGTGGAGGCCCCCTCCCAGATGCTGGAGAACTGGGTCTGGGATCCGGAGGTCCTGACCTCTCTCTCGGGGCACTACCAGGATCCATCGAGGAAGCTCCCTCCCGAACTCCTGGAAAGGATGATCGCGGCCAAGAACGTGAACTCGGGCCTGATCCACTTGAGGCAGGTCTTCTACGCCTCCGTAGACCTCCTCTACCACACAGCCCCTGAGGTCCCCGACACCACGGCCGAGTACGCGCGGCTCAAGAAGGAGATATCCCTGATCGAAATGACCCCGGGGACCCACCCTGAGGCGAGCTTCGGGCATCTCATGGGCTATGACGCGGGCTACTACGGCTATCTCTGGTCCAAGGTTTTCGCCCAGGATATGTTCAGCCTCTTTGAGACCGCTGGCATCCTCAATCCGACTCTGGGACGCCGCTACCGGGAAACCATCCTGGAGCCTGGCTCAAGCCGCGAGGAGGCCGAGCTCCTGCGCGCCTTCCTGGGCCGAGCGCCCAGCGAGGAGGCCTTCTTAAAGAGCATAGGACTCGCCTCGCTCCAAAACCGCCCGGCAAAGTGAGACTCCTGGCCCTGGCCTTTTTTCTCTGCGCGGCTCCCCTCCGGGCCCAGACCATCGACGACTCGGACCTCTCCACAAGGGGCTTGCCCCAGCAGGCCCTCCAGCGGCTCGAGACGGAAGGCCGCCCGGGACCGGGGCTGCTGCTCTTCCCGCTTCGTGGGAGCGGCCTCAAAAGTATGGAGGGAACAAGCCTCGTCGTGGGCCGCATGCTTCTCGCCAACCGCCAAGGCGAAGCCACCCCGGCCCGCCTGGCCAGGGTGCGGCTGTCGGGGGCCGGAGCCCCTGAAATCTGGGCCGCGGTGAACCCCTCGGGCGGCTTCTCCCTCAAGGCCCCGGAGAATCCCTCCGGAGCCTACAGGCTGCGCGTAAGCCTCGACAATCAGTTCTGGACCTTCCAGAAGGAAGGGGGCTCCTCCTATGCCTGGGAAAGCCAGCCCTTCGGCTTAGCCCCTGACAGCGGCCTAGACCTGGGAACCCTTATGCCCGATTCAGACTCGGAAAACGCAAAGCTCTCCATCCTGCACGTGACCTTCCTTGAGGCCATGGACTTCCTGATGCGGGAGGCTGATATGGTCTGGTGGAAGAAGCCGCTCACGGTCTATTGGCCCGAGGACTCTGACTTCTTCAGCCCCTGGGGCTGGAGCCTGAGCCTGACCAATCCCCTGGCCTGGGACGTGGTCCTCCACGAGCTCGGTCATGCGGTCATGCACGGAGCCATGCGGGCCAAGCCCGCCGGAGGTCCGCACAAGATCGACGAGTGCTACAGCCGGGCCCTGGCCTGGTCCGAGGGATGGGCCACCTTCTTCGCCGCCGCGGTCAGGCTCTCGCGGGACGATCCGGACGCAAAGTTCGAATTCTTGGTCCCGCGCCGGGCCCCGATCAGGATCGAAAACGTCCCAGAAGACGTCTGTCAGGGGCCCTCCAACGAGTGGCGGGTGGCCGCCGGCCTCTGGGATCTCTGGGACATCCATCCAGACGGTGGCGACCAGTTTTCCATGACCTTCCCCCTGCTCTGGAAATCACTGGCCGGCAAGTCCACAGACAGCCTGGGCTCGGCCTGGGGCCTTATCGCCCAAAACCTCAATCCCCTGGAGAAGCGGGATGCTGAGGAAGCCCTGATCCAGAACACCCTGCTGCCCCCCAGGCCGCCCCTGGCCGTAAGGCTCCCCTCGCCGCCAGCCGAGTGGCTCGATAAGTAAGGGCCCCATGGGTCGAGATTTGAGCCGCTCTTGAGCTCCGCTTGAACTTCTCTTGAACGCCTTCTGGTATCCTTGCTTTGAGGGACCAGGCCGAAAATGGGGAAAGCAACCGTGGAAGCGAGCCCAGAACCAGATAAGGCTGTTGTGAGCAAGTACGAGAC
>CAYLZQ010000494.1:0-2121 GCA_964388045.1 uncultured Elusimicrobia bacterium
CGCTCGGTCAGAAGTGGTTGGAGGCGTGAGCCGGAAACCGGAGCTCGGCAGAGCGGAAACCATGGCCATCCTCAAGAAGAAGGACGAGGGGCGACACCTCGGGGCTGGAAGGGGGGAATACCGCTCCGAGGGGCTGCTCGAGTTCCTCTCGAAGCTGGTGACCCGCGAGGATCCTCTCCTCAAGCGGATCCGCCTGGAAACCCCGCGCCTGGGCCTGCCCCCCATCAGCATAGGGCCGGAGGAGGGAAGGATCCTGGAGTTCTTGGTCAAGGCCTGCGGGGCCAGACGCGCTGTCGAGGTGGGAACCCTGGCCGGATATTCAGCCTGCTGGATCGCGCGGGCCCTCCCTGAGGGGGGAATCCTCCACACCCTGGAATACGAGCCCAGGCACGCTCAGGTCGCGAGGGAAAACATCCGCGAGGCCGGCTTGGCCGGGAGGGTCGTCCTGCACGAGGGGCCAGCCGAAAGGATACTGCCAGGCCTTTCGCCCCAGGGCCCCTTCGACTTCTGCTTCATCGACGCGGACAAGGCCAACTACCCGAAGTACCTGCGCTGGGCCATTGAGAACCTCCGCTCCGGGGGCCTGGTCGTGGGGGACAACGCCTACCTCTTCGGCAAGCTGCACCTTGAAACCGCCGAGGCAGGCGAGGATGCAGCCGGGGTGCCCGCCATGCGGGAATTCCTGAAGACCCTCTCCGACACACGCTTGTTCTCCTCCTGCGCGATGATCCCGACCGGGGAGGGAATGGCCGTGGCCATCCGGAAATGAGCCCCAAGTCCGTCACGGCCGAGCCGGAGATCGAGAAAAAGACCACCGACGACTCCGAGACCGGCTCAGCCTGGAGGACCATCCTCTTCAACTGCAACTGCCACACCTTCGACGAGGTGGAGAGGCAGCTCATGAAGGCCATCCGCTGCACCCTCTCCCGGGCCAGGCGGATCTCCATGGAGGTCCACACCCAGGGCTCGGCCGTGGTCTACCTGGGACCTCGCGAACGCTGCGAGGCCGTGGCCATGATCCTCGAGGACATCGGGCTCGCGGTCAAGGTCTCGCAGTAATCCAATGACTCCCCAGCCTCCCGTCAAATCCCGGATGAGGCGCAGGACCCTCGGGCGGACCGGGATATCCGTCTCCGAGATCGGCTTCGGGGGCTGGGGCATCGGCAAGTCCATGTGGGGACGGACCGACGACGCCGAGTCCCTGCGCGCCCTCCACGCGGCCCTGGAGGCCGGGATCGACTACTTCGACACGGCCTTCGCCTACGGCCACGGCCACTCCGAGAGGCTCATCGCCAGGACCCTCAAGGAGTCGGGCCGGCGCGCCACGGTCTCGACCAAGATCCCTCCCAAGAACATGGAGTGGCCGGCCCATCCCTGGACGGCCCTCGCGCTCGCCTTCCCCCCGGACTGGATCGTCTCCTGCGTGGAGAGGTCCCTGCGCAACCTCGCGACCGACTGCCTCACCCTGGAGCAGTTCCACGTCTGGACCGACAACTGGCTCAGGGACCCCCTCTGGCCCGAGGTCGCGGCGACCTTTGAGGGCTTGAAGAAGGAGGGCAAGCTCCGCTTCGTGGGGGCCTCGATCAACTCCGACGACCCGGACTCGGCCCTAGGGCTGGTGGCGAGCGGCTTGGTGGACCAGGTCCAGGTCCTCTTCAACCTCTTCGACCAGCGGGCAGCGGACCGGCTCTTGCCGCTCTGCGCGGAAAAAGGAGTCGCGGTGGTCGTGCGCTGCCCCTTCGACGAGGGGGGCCTCACCGGGGAGCTTCGGCCCCACACGAAATTCGAGCCCGAGGACTTCCGCAGCCACTACTTCGCGGGGGAGAGGCTCGCCGAGACCTGCCGGCGGGCCGCGGCCCTGGAGAAAGCGGCCCTGGGCCCCAAGGCCCCCAGCCTCGCGATCGCGGCCCTCAAGTACTGCCTGAGCTTCGCGGCGGTCTCGACCGTGATCCCGGGGATGCGCAAGGCCTCCCATGTCCTCCAGAACATCCAGGCCTCGGACGGCAATTACTACGACCCGGAGGAGCTGGAAGCCCTCCGCGCCCACCGCTGGATCAGGAACTTCTATTAGGAGGCCCCCGCCACATTGCGGGGGTTTTCGGGGGTGAAGGAGCCGTTGTT
>CAYLZQ010000495.1:0-2118 GCA_964388045.1 uncultured Elusimicrobia bacterium
CCAGCGACTCCTGCTGGGCAAAGAGGCGCTTCCCTCAGCCTGGAGGCTCCTGGAAGCCCCCTGCGTCCTGGAGCAAAGAATAGACTGCGCCAAGGAGATCTCGGTGATCCTGGCCAGGACTCAGACAGGAGAAACAGCGGCCTATCCAGCGGCGGAAAACGAGCATCGAGACGGGATCCTTTATATGACCCGCGCCCCCGCCAGGATCCCGGCCGAACTGGAACAGGAAGCGCTGGGACTAGCCAGGGGGATCGCCGAGGCCCTTGGACACGTGGGAGTCATGGCCGTTGAGATGTTCCTCCGGGACAAGGAGCTTCTCGTCAACGAGATCGCCC
Source organism: uncultured Elusimicrobia bacterium (assembly GCA_964388045.1). Taxonomy (GTDB): domain Bacteria; phylum Elusimicrobiota; class Elusimicrobia; order UBA1565; family UBA9628; genus CAYLZQ01. The sequence continues at coordinate 336 of CAYLZQ010000495.1, forward strand.
CGCGAGTGCACAACAGCGGGCACTTCACCTGGGGCGCCTGCCCTACCTCGCAGTTCGAGCAGCACCTGAGGGCGATCTGCGGCCTCCCCCTGGGAGAGACGGCGCTCCTCAAGCCCGCGACAATGGTGAACCTCCTGGGGGACCTCTGGAAGGACGGGGAGCCTGACTGGGAAAGGCTTCTCAAGCTTCCCAACCTCAAGCTCCACCTCTACGGCAAGACCCCGGCTCCCCGCCGAAAGATGGGCCATGTCCTGATCCTCGAGGACCAAAAAACCCCTGTTGATCTGGATCAACTCCCCGGGTTGACAAAGGTCCTATAGCCTGCCCGGGACCTTTGGGTAGACTCCTTCAAGAGTTCATGACCAAGGAGCGTCCCATGAAGAAGACCCAGGCAGTCCTCGCAGCGACCCTTCTGATCCCCTCGGCCCTTTTCGCGGCCGAGCCCTTCCGCATCCAGCCCGCTGACCTCGAGACCATCCCCCAGGCGGCCCGGGACGCGCGCTTTCGCGTGCAGCCCGTGAGCCGCAACTCAACTCCTTATGCGGCCCGGGACGCGCGCTACCGCGTGCAGCCCGAGCCTGACTTCGAGCGAGACGTAAGGGAGGGCCTGCGAGCCTTCCAGGCCAAGGACGCATTCCAGGAGGTCCAGGCCTGCTGGATCGCGGACGCAATGCCCTTGCGCCCTTTCACCCTGGAGCAGGCCGTTCGGCTCCTTGAGCCCTGCGCCGAGGGCCTCTCCTCCCTCTACCAAGTCCCTGTCTCTGTCAGGCAGGGCCTGGCGGCCTCGGGCGGGGACTTCAGCGTGCAGCTCCAGGGGATCGTCTTTACCATCAAATCAGCCCCCCTTGGGAGCGCGGCCCTTCGCGACCTCAGCCGCGGCCTCAACCTCAGGAGAGGCAGGCTCCTCGGGCACCCGGCAGTGGCGCGCCGGGAGGAGCAAAAACCCCGCAGCGCGGCCCAGGAGGCAGTGGACCGCTGCGTGCTCCCCGCTGTCCTGAGGAAAATCGAGTCCGGCTCCGACTTCCTGCGCACCTACGGCCGCTGCATCAGGGAGGACTCCAGCCTCAAGGTCCGGGAGATCAGGCCCTCCGAGACCGACCCCATGGCGGTCACCCTGCTCAGCTCCGCGGACAGGCCAACCATCGAGAGCCTCAACGGCTACGTCGCCGTCGAGAGCGAGAAGGGCTTAGTCGAGATCCTGGTCCTCGCCTACCCAGAGGTCGTCTTCCTGCCCTAGGAAGAGCCTGGCCGATAGCGAAGCCCAAGCGGCCGGCGCCTCTTATTTCATTTTGTGACGTCGAACTCTCCCGTGATCCTTTGGCCGTCCAGCAAAAGCGCCGCAACGGCATACCTGCCTAATTGATAATCAGCATCAGTAATAGCCAGGGTGTAGATGCATAGGCCGTTGCAGCGGAAGCCGGTCGTCGTCTTTGGAAAGCTCGTGCTCCTCGGAGCAAGGCTGGCGCTCGTCGGAGCCACCTGGTCCACGGAAATCGTCGCAACGATATCAAAGGGAGGGCCTTTAGGCGGGCCAGGGCAATCCGACTTGAACTTGATCGGGAAGGTGCTGCCCCTTTTGATGGAAAGCCTCCTGTCAAAAGGAGGCAAAAATCCTATCACCGGCCCATAGGTCTTATGCACCGTCTGCGCGAACGCGCTTGTGTTTCCAACGGCGTCTCTCGCCGTCCAAGTGACGGGAGTGTCGCCCACCGGATAAGAGCTAGGGGCATCATTCGAAAACGTGACTCCCGGGCAGTTATCGGTCACGTTCGGAGTGCCCAAA
>CAYLZQ010000496.1:0-2117 GCA_964388045.1 uncultured Elusimicrobia bacterium
GCGGAAGCCTAGCCTTCTCAACTTGGCGCAGTCGAGGGCGTAACGCCGGTCGTGGCCCGGGCGGTCCGCCACGCGCCGGACGAGGTCCCTGGGCTTGCCCATCAGCCGCCGCACCCGCTCCACGAGCTCCCGGTTGGTGCAGGAGCAGGTCCCGCCTATGTTGTAGATCTCCCCGGGGACCCCCTTCTCGAGGATCAACTCCAGGGCCCGCGCGTGGTCCAGCACGAAGATCCAGTCCCGCACCTGGAGGCCGTCCCCGTAGAGGGGGAAGGGAAGGTCGTCGATCCAGTTCGTGATCATCAGGGAGAGGGCCTTCTCTGGGTACTGGTAGGGCCCGAAGTTGTTCGAGGAGCGGGTGACGACCACCCCAAGCCCGTGGGTCACGCGGTAGGCCCGGGCGAGGAGGTCCGAGGCGGCCTTGGAGGCCGCGTAGGGGCTGTTGGGCCTAAGCCCCATTTCCTCCCGCGCCCGCCCCCTGGGAAGGGAGCCGTAGACCTCGTCCGTGCTCACGTGGAGAAAGCGCCTGGTCTTGTGGCGCAGGGCGGCGTCCATCAGGACCTGGGTCCCGAGCACGTTGGTCCTTAGGAAGGAGGAGGCGTCGAGGATCGAGCGGTCCACGTGGGTCTCGGCCGCGAAGTGCACGACCGCCCTGGCCCCATCCAGGCAGCGGTCCACGATCTTCGGGTCGGCCACGTCCCCCCTGACCCAGCGGTAGCGGGGATTGGCGGCGAGGTCGGAGAGGTTCTCCGGGTTGCCCGCGTAGGTCCGCGCGTCCAGGTTCACGATCCGCAGGCCAGGCTGGGCCGAGAGCATATGGCGGACGAAATTAGAGCCGATGAAACCGAGCCCGCCTGTCACGAGCATCTTCATAGGGCGGCGGGCTCGGCTGCGCGGCTTGCCTTCTTGAAGTAAACCCTGACGAAATACTCCCAGGTGTCCCTAAGGCCCTCTTCGAAGTTCATCACGGGCCGGTAGCCCAGGAGGCGCCGGGCCCGCGAGATGTCGGCGAAGGTCTTGCGCACGTCGCCCGCGCGCTTGGGGGCATGCCGGCGCTCCAGGGGGCGGCCGGCCAGGCGCTCGATCACCCGGATCAGATCCAGCAGGGAGTAGGTCCTGCCGTTGGCGACGTTGAAGGCCTGGCCGATCCCCCTTGTGGTCCTGGCCGCGAGGAGGTTGGCCAGGACCACGTTCCCGATGTGGGTGAAGTCCCGGCTCTGCCGCCCGTCCCAGTGGACCGCAAGGGGAACCCCCAGGAAGGCCTGCTCCATGAACTTGGGGATCACGGCCGAGTAGAGGGACTCGGGATCCTGGCGGGGCCCGAAGACGTTGAAGTAGCGCAGGCTGACCGTCGCAAGGCCGTAGGTCTTGGCGAAGAGGATGGCGTAGTGCTCCCCGGCAAGCTTGGAGGCTGCGTAGGGGCTGACGGGCTGGGGCCTGGCCTCCTCCCTCTGGGGGAAGTCCTTGGCGTCACCGTAGACTGAGCTCGAGGAGGCGTAGACGAATCTCCTGACCTTGGCCTCCCTGGAGGCTATCAGCATGTGGAGGGTCCCGGTGCTGTTGGCCTCGTGGGATTCCGTGGGCTTGTCCACCGACTTCGGGACGGAGCGGATCGCGGCCTGATGGAAGACGTAGTCCGCGCCCTGGACGGCCCTCCGGCAGTCCTCGAGGGAGCGGACGTCGCCGCGCGCGAACTCGACCTTGCCGCGGAAGGCGGCCATGTGCTCGAGCTTGCCGCTCGAGAGGTTGTCGAGGATGCGCACCCTCTTGCCCCGTCGCACCAGCTCCTCGGCGATATGGGAGCCTATGAAGCCGGCTCCGCCGGTCACGAGCCATATTCTTTCCTGGTCTGCCATGGCGTCTCCTTAAAACGAACCTCGCGGCTCGGGGCGCTTATGCCCCCAAGATCAACGGCTCACGGCGGAATCAGGGGATCTCGATGCGGCTTGAATCCCCGACCATGATCCTATAGGCCTCGGGCATCACCGAGGACTTGATGATCTCCACGCGCTGGCCGATCAGGGAGTCCTGGATCTTGCGGATGTTCCGGACCCTGGCGTGCTCGAGCACGATCGAATGCTCGACCTCGCTGTTCTCGATGACCGTCTCGTAGTAGATCG
>CAYLZQ010000497.1:0-2109 GCA_964388045.1 uncultured Elusimicrobia bacterium
GAGACCTAGGGAAGGCCCGGCAAATGGCCTAAGGAAAGTAGGACCTTTTTCCCGCGGGGCGGGGCGGGTCCGCTTCCTGCTGCCGAAGGTGCAGGATGCCGCCCGCGGCGCCAGAACCGAGACCAGACTCCCCAGCTTCAGACCGCCAGGCCTGAGCTTCAGCGGGTCAGAACTTGAGGGTTCCCCCCAGGGAGTAGTAACTTTGCTTGGGACTGCCTCCCCCGGCGTCGTAGAGCTCATAGTAAGCCGTAACCGAGACGAGCTTGGCCGAAATGGAGGCTCCGGCCCGATAGGAGCGCGCGGCAGGCTGGTCCACCTTGTATTGGGTGTAGGCGAACCCAAGGAAAGGCGAGATCAAGGGCAAGATCGAGAGGGTGAGCTTCGCGTTGGCGCTCATGTCCGGAAAGCCGAAGACGGCCGGGTTGGCGCCCCGGGCCTGGGCTCGCAGGGCCGCCCGGGGCCTGCTCGGGATGCCCCGGTCGTAGAAGCTGCGCACGTATTGCCCGCTCAAGTCCAGGAAAAGAACTTTAGCCCCCCCTGAGAGCGAAAGGTCGGTCTGGCCAGTCCTTTGGATCCTCGCCGGCCTCAAGGGCCCCAGGCGCGGCAGGTTCTCGAAATGGTTGGTGAAGGTGGCGCCAGCCCCGATGTCAACCCGCGCCAAGCCCTTGCGCGGCCGATCCTCGCTCGCGGAGCCGGACGAAGGGGAATCCTCGCCCCCCAGGCTGGGGGAGAAGGTGACGTCACCGCCGACCGAATAGCTCCGGTAGTTGTTGACCTTGGGAGTCGCCGCCCCTTCCAGGCCGAGGTTGAGCCAGCCCGAGTCGTAGCCCAGGCGGCCCGAATAGGTGTCCGTGGCCGGGGTGTCGGCCGAATGGTAGGAACTGAAGGAAGGCTCGAAATAGAACCCCTCCTCCTGGCCGATGGTCACGAAGCCCGAGGTGGCTACGTACTTGTTGGAGCCGTAGACTTGGCTCAGGCCGGAGTCCAAGACGCCCAGGGCCTGGGCCCTGCCGACGCAGGAAAGGATGGCAACCAGCGTCATTGGCTTCATGGTCATCTATTATGCCTCTCTCCCAGCCAGCTCAGCAAGCGTCAACCCCAAGCAAGGCGGCGTCGAGTCAGCCATACGAATAGTCCCTGGAGACCCGGCCCAGGGTTCGTGACATATAGCGGCCGGCGTCGAGTCAGCCATACGAACAGCCTTAGGAGACCCGCCATAATAAGCAATGAAGGTAGCTGGCGGAGAGGGTGGGATTCGAACCCACGAGAGGGTTTCCCCCCTAGCGGTTTTCAAGACCGCCGCCTTAAACCGCTCGGCCACCTCTCCAAAATCAGGAAACAGGCAACGCCTCAAGGCTCCTCGGCCTCACCCAGCTCCTCCAGGGCAGCTTGGACGCTGGCCTTCACCGCCTGGTTGGGATCCTCCTTGAGCCTCTGCAAGGCATGGATGGCCTTGGATCCCCCGAGCTGGCCCAGGCTCTTGGCAGCCATGAGGCGCAGGGAGGAGCCCTCGCTCTGGGAAGCCTCGGCAAGAGGCGCAACCGCCTTGGGGTTTCCAGACTTGCCCAGGGCCTCGGCAGCCAGAAGTCCCAGGGAGGGCTCCCCTTTCTTGAGAACCCCTGCGAGATGATCGAGGCCCGAGCGGAGGTCCAGCTTGGCAAGGTAGTAGGCCGCCAGGATCTTGGCCTTGGGAGCCAAGCCCTCCCCCACTAGGATCTTCTCGAGATGCCTGGCCCCGCCCCCCTGCTTGCCCTCTATTCGGGCCAGGGCATAGGCTGCCTGGGCCTGGACCATGAGGTCCTCGTTTCCAAGCTCCCGCTCCAGGGAGCCCATGGCCCTTTTGTCGCCTATCTCTCCCAGGGCCTCGTAGCTGGCCTGGGCCAGGTTTCCTCCCCTGGGTAGCAGTCCAAGGAGCGCCTCCACAGCCCTCTTGTCCTTGAGCCTCCCAAGCCCGCGCGCGGCCTTCTCAGCCACGAGGGGGTCATGGTCCTCCAGGGCATCCACCAGGACCTTCGCGGCTCGATCTCCCCCGGCCTCCCCCAGGGCCCAGAGGATGTCTCCCCTGAGGACCTGAAGATGGGCAGGAAGCTCCTCCATCTGGAGACGCAG
>CAYLZQ010000498.1:0-2099 GCA_964388045.1 uncultured Elusimicrobia bacterium
GTCCAGACGCACGGCGTCGAAACGCTCCGCGGCCTGGCGCAGGCGCAGGGTCCACCAGTCGTAGCCGCGCTCGCGCAGAAGCTCCCAGCGGTAGAGAGGGTTGCCCCAAAGCTGGCCCGTTTCGCTGAAGTAGTCCGGCGGGACCCCGGCCACGGCCGTGGGCCGGCCTTCGGGGTCCAGCCTGAATATCTCGGGATGGGCCCAGACGTCGGCGCTGTCGTGCGAGACGTAGATCGGAGCGTCTCCGATGAGGCCCACCCCGCGCCAGGCCGCGCAGGACCTCAGCCTCAGCCATTGGCGGTGGAAGAAATACTGGACGAACCGGTGGTAGGAACACGCCTCCTCCAGGTCCCTCAAGGTCTGCCTGCAGCGGCTAAACCGCCTCAGGCGCAGTTCCGGCTCCCAGTCGGTCCAGGGGCTTTCCCCCCGAGCCTCCTTGAGGGCGCAAAAGAGGGCGTAGTCCTCAAGCCAGCCCTTGTGCTCCGTGGCGAATCTCTTCATTCCGAACCTGAGCTCCTGGCTGCCCCCGTGGGTGAAGGCGAAAAAAGCCTTGCGCAGGAGCGGCTCCTTGAAGCGCCGGACAGCGTCATAGTCAACCCGTTCCCGCGGGAACGGCTCAAGGGCCTCAAGGTCCGCGGCCTCCAAGAGCCTCTCATTAACGAGGGCTTCAAGGCCGATCAGAAGGGGATTTCCTGCGAAGGAGGAGGGAGAGCTGTAAGGGGAATTCCCAGGCCCGACCGGCCCCACGGGGAGCATCTGCCACCAGCTCTGTCCCGAGGCGGCCAGAAAATCCACGAAGCGGCAGGCCGCCCCCAGGTCGCCGATGCCATGCGGTCCCGGCAGAGAAGTGGGGTGAAGGAGAAGGCCGCTCGCCCTCCGGCTGAGGCTCGGTTTGTTCACTCGGGCTCTGGAAGTCGCTTGGAGAGAGGCTTTGACCTCCACCGGGATATTTTAGCACAGCCAGGGGGGATGCACCCTGTTCTCGTCGCCGCCATGGCTTATCCAAGTCTACGATTTTGCCATTGAGCCGCCTATGGGCATGCTTGCGGTGGCAACTTAGGTTCTCACTTACTTCGGTGATCAAGCGGCTTTTCTCCATGCGCGACTGCGCCCTTCGATAACGCCCTTGCATGTGTCTCACGTATTCTTTCCTCGCCAACGGACTCATCTCTCAACCCTCCCAGACCCTCCGGGGGAGGGCTGCTTGGTTTTAACCCCTCCCGCCCCCCAGCGTAAGGGCCATTTGGGTAAGGCCTTAGATGAGTTGACGACCTTTGGTTCGGCAACATTTTACGTGATTGGATTCGCCCCCTTGCATTTCGGCGTATTTTGATGTATTCTTATGTAAGACACACCCAGGAGCGGGATCCCATGAACAAGCAAACGATCACCTTTCGCGTGGATGCGCAGAAGAAAAAGGCTCTGGACGCCATTGCGGCCGGCATCGACCGGGACCGCAGCTACGTGCTCAATGAGGCGATCAGCAATTATCTTGAGGTCCATCAGTGGCAGGTGGCCCATATCAAAGAGGGCCTGCGCCAGGCTGATGCCGGCGAGTTCGCCAAGGATTCCGAGGTGTCTTCCGCCTTCGCCCGCTGGCGTAAGTGAAGATCGCCTGGACGCGGCTGGCGCTAGCGGACTTCAATAGCGCTTACAACTACATCGCTGAAGAGAGGCCCTCCGCTGCGGTCCGGATGATCGAAAAAATCGAGAGGGCGATCCGGGCTGTTGGTCGGCATCCAGAGATAGGCCGGCCCGGTCGGGTGGACGGCACTCGGGAGCTGATCGTCCCAGGGACCCCTTTTGTCATCCCGTATCGGGTCAAGGCTAAGAGAGTGGAGCTGCTTGCTGTTATCCACAGCGCGCAGCGCTGGCCGGATCGGTTCTGAGGGACTGCCGGACCAGGCGCCGGGGCGTCTAGCCAAAAAACTGGATATTCTTCGGCCATGCCATGCTCAACGACCGCTGGGATTGCCTGTGGGGCTCACCCTCCGGCGGCTGAGGCTGCCTAAAAATCTTTCCCGCCCCCGGCAGTTCAGTTCACGGGCCACCCTGCCGATCCGTCGTGGGCCTTTGGTCCTAGGTCCATCGGCCCGGCG
>CAYLZQ010000499.1:0-2095 GCA_964388045.1 uncultured Elusimicrobia bacterium
CCCCTTCCGCCGGAAGGGGGACCCCAAGGCCCCTGTCGTGATCGTGGAATACTCGGACTTCCAGTGCCCGGCCTGCAGGACAGGGGAGGAGGCCATGCGCCGGCTCCTGGCCGTTTACGGCCCAAAGGCGCGCCTGGTCTTCAAGCACTTCCCCCTGGATCGCCCCCATCCCAAGGCCAGGGCGGCCGCTATCGCCGCTGAGTGCGCTGGAAGGCAGGGCGCCTTCTGGCCCTATCACGAGCTCCTCTTCGAGAGGCAGAGAGAGTGGTCCGAGGCCAAGGAACCCTCCGAGCGATTCCTGGCTTACGCCAAGGAGACAGGACTCGAGGAGCCCGGCTTCAAGGCCTGCCTCTCTGAGCCCTCAGCGGCTGCGGCAGTCGAGGCTGACATCCGGGAAGGCAACCAGCGCTTTGTCGGCTCCACCCCCACCTTCTTCATCAACCGCAGGCGCTTCGTGGGGGCCAGGCAGCTCTCCTCCCGGGGCACACTCTGGATCGACAGGATCCTCAAGCGATGAAACCCTCGCAGGCCGTAAGAGCCGCGCAGGCTCCAGGGCATTCCCAGGCGCAGGCTCCCCCCTGGCTGGGCCTGGCCTCCCGGGTGGCGCTCGGCTCGGTCCTGGTCCTGGCCGGAACCCTGAAGGCGGGCTCCCCCGCGGAGGAGTTCGCGGTGGTGATCGAGTCCTACCGGATCGTGCCCCAGGACATGGCCCTGACCCTGGCCGCCTTCCTTCCCTGGGCCGAGCTCCTGGCCGGCTACTCCCTCATCCTGGGCTATCTCACTCGGCAGGCCGCTCTCGCGTCCGGGGCCCTCCTGGCAGGCTTCATAGCGGCCCTGCTCTCGGCCAGGCTCCGGGGCATCGAGCTCCCACACTGCGGCTGCTTCGGGGCCGGCTGGCATCCGAGCCCGGACCTCACCCTCCTCATGGACCTGGGTCTTGCCGCCCTGGCCGCTCTCTCCTTCCGTTCCGGGGCCCGACGCCTCAGCCTCGACAACTGGGTGGAAAGGGTAGGCCGTTAGGCCCAGCGCCCCCCCGGGACTTAAGCCACTGGCGGGCGAAGCCCCGGGCAGGCTATCCTCTGGGGGCCATGACCCCTAGTCCAGTTCTGGAGACTCCCGCGAAAACGCCAGGCCGGGCGGGCCCCCTGGTCCACCTCTCCAGGGACTTCATCAGGGCCAAGGAATACCTGGAGGCGATCGTGGCCTCCTCCAGCGACGCCATCTGCACGACCGACACCAACGGGAGGATCATCTATTTCAGCCCCGGGGCCGAGGCCATGCTGGGGATTTCGAGCGCGCGGATCATGGGGCGAGCCGCCCACGAGACCTACGCCGGAGGGCGCGAGGAGGCCAGGCGCCTGATGAGGAAGCTCAGGAAAACCGGCAGCATCCAGAACCACGAGATGATCTTGAAGGCCGGAAACGGCCGCCGCATTCACGTCAGCATGTCGGCCTCACTTCTGCGGGACCGCTCGGGCCGGGTCATCGGCACCCTGGGCATCTCAAAGGACATCACGCCCCGCGTCGAGCTCGAGAGGCGCCTGCGGGCCCTCTCGATCACGGACAACCTGACCGGGCTCTACAACCAGCGCCACTTCCGGGAGCGCCTGGCCCAGGAGGCCAGCCGCGCCAGGAGGCAGGGAGAGAAGCTCTCCCTGGTCCTCATGGACTTGGACGGCTTCAAGCAGGTCAACGACCGCAAGGGGCATCTCGCGGGCGACCGCCTCCTCAAGGCCTTCTCGGGGGTCCTCCTCCAGAGCATCCGCAGGGAGGTGGACTCGGCCTACCGCTACGGGGGCGACGAGTTCGTCGTGCTCCTTCCGGGCCTGGGAAGGGAGCGGGCGGAGAGGGTGGCGCGGCGCCTCGCCTCTGCCGCCCGCGCCAGGCTCCGCCGCAGGGGGATCCGCTTCAGCTACGGGGTCTCCAACCTCCCCAAGGCCGGAAGCCTGGCCGATTTCATCCAGGAAGCGGACCGTCGCATGTTCCGGATGAAGGCCAAAAGGAAAGGCCCTGGCTCCCGGGCTTAGAGCCTATCCCAACAACCGCTTTCATGGCGAAACTTCGGATTTTGCAGCCGAGACAAGGAGCGAGGAGC
>CAYLZQ010000500.1:0-2089 GCA_964388045.1 uncultured Elusimicrobia bacterium
AAGACCGGTCAGATGAGCGCGGCTGAAAGGGAAGCCGCGGCCGGAAGGTTCGCGGAGCTGGGCCGGGAGAAGTCGCGGCTGGAGGAGGAGATGAGGCTCCTCTCCAAGCCGGAGGCAAAGCTGGATACGAAGGGAATCAGGGACAAGGAGACGAGGGAGCAGGCAGAGGGTCTCGTACGGGATCTCCTGAAGGGCGACCGAGAGATCGCCCGGGCTCTCCGAGGCAGAACGGTCAAGATGGAGGCCCTCGATAGCGACTGGGCCTGCGGGACCTTCAACGTGGACGGCTCCGGGAATTTCATCATGCAGCTCTCCCCACGGATGCTCAAGCGCGCAAGGACAAACGCCCTGAGCCTGGCCCTTCTTAAGAGCACGATCAAGCACGAGATCGGGGTGCACGGCGCCCGCCAGGCAGCCAGGCTCGGGGAGCTGGACCTCAACATCCGGGAGGCCGAGTACGAGGCCTTCCGCGCGGACCATTTCGACACGCTGGACCACCTGCTCGCCATGAAGTCCGGGGAAGCCAGGAAATGGTTCCAGGAGGCCACGCCATTCGAAAAGGCCGAGCTCTACAGGATCATGAGATGGATCGAGCGCGAGGGCTATCTCACGGGCCGAGTGGACACCGACTACGCCCACCTTCCCTCAGCCGTGAAATCGAAGAGCTCCAGGCTTGCGGAGGCTCGCCAGCAGCACATGGACCAGTGGCGCAGGGAGAGCGGCGCGGCCGGCGACGAAGCCGTGCTGGATTGGGCCAGGAAGAGCAGGCCGCAAGAGTACCGAAAAGCCCTCCAGGAATACCGGGAGACCTATGAGCATTATGCGGACCTGACGAGCTACTACCGGGACTGGGTGAGGTATAAGGGCAGCGGGAAGATAGCCGGGGCCAGGGAAGCCTTGGAGAAGGTCTGGGAGAACAAGGCCGAGCCCTTGAGCGAAATCATCCGGGACATAGACAGGGCCGTCCCGCAAAGGGAGGCTGATATAGCCAGGCTCAAGGAAAAGCTCAGGGAGGTCGAGGGCGGGCCAGGGGACATTTGGGAGCTGGGGAGCCAGACCTCGGAACTCGAGGCCCGGATCAGGGGCTTGGAGGCCGAGAAATCGGGTTTGCTCGAGCTCAAGGAGCGCCTCCAGGCCGAGGCAGCAGGAGCGTTGCCGGCGCGCCCAGGGCCTGAGGCCGCCCAAGGCGAGCGGGCGAGGATCAGGCTCAAGCTCGAGGGAAGGCCTCCGCCCCGGGAAGCTCCCGGCAAGCCCTTGAGCGAGTTTGCGCCTTCCGATGCCGAGATAGCCGCTGCCCTGCGCGAGGTGGGGGGCTTGAGAAAGCCTCAATACAACGAGAAGGGAGAGCTCCTCAGGGAGGGGGAGGCGCTGCCTAGGAAGGCGGCGGAGGTCCTCGAGCGGCGGGGGGCCGAGCTGGCTCCGGCTCTCCTTGAAGCCATAGACGCCGAGCTGGGCAACCCCGGTCTTCCCGACGCCAAGAGAAGCCAGCTCTTGAACCTCGCTGCGGAGGTGGCCAACGGAAGGTTCCAGGCCCGCTTTGAGAGGAAAGCCGGCGAGGTGCCGCAAGACGCCCTTGCCGTGGCCAGGGGCAGCGAGCTTGTCTTCAGATCAGACCAGGCGCGGGTGGATCCGAGGGCCTTGGCAGCCATCGTGGTCCACGAGGGAGTCCACGGCATGCATTTCACCGGGAGCGCCAGGGCGCGCCCTACTCTCCCCAGGGAGAAGGGTTGGACCCCGCTCCAGAGCCTCATCAGCGAATATGTGGCTCACAAGGCTCAGATCGCGCCCATGGAGCGCTATCTGAGAGGGCTGCTCAGGGAGACCGCGCTTGAGCTTGGCCGCGGCAGGAATTTGACCCAGGAAGAGCTGGCGGGATTCGCCGAAAAATTCATGGGCGAAGCCGGAGAGGGGTTCCTCCGCGACATCGGGAGACTGGGCAAGGACAAGCCGGGGGAGCTCGCCAAGAACCCGGAGGCTGAGGCCCTCCTCAAGAGGCACCGAGTTGACCCAGGAGGGATGGAGGAGCTCTCTCGAGGAGGCCTTGGGAAGTTCGTGGCGAGGCACCCGGAGCATGTCCCGATCCTGCTCA
>CAYLZQ010000501.1:0-1405 GCA_964388045.1 uncultured Elusimicrobia bacterium
AGGAGCCCCGCCTTGACCCAGCCTCTCACGCGGGCCTCACTCGTGCCTGAGGGCCGTTAGAAGCCCCGTTCCGAGATGACCCTTTCGGTCTCTTAGATGAAATCGTAGCCGCCTCAATTAAACGGCGTCGCTTGAAGCTAGCGACTTCTCAAGGGTTGTATAGCATGGAGGCCGCAAATTCGACCCCCTCTGGAAATTTTGCGGGGTAAGCGGCATGACCTGTGCCATCATAGCCAGGCTACCGGCCCAAGTCAAATCAGGACATCTCTAAGCGCGTTGGCCGTGTCAACCCCTTCGTCGTTTTCTCTGCTGGGCTCTCCTGCCCCGATTTCGGGGGGATGCAGGATATCGGTCCGATGCTAAGCTCTCCAGATGGACCTCGTAGTGCTTGCGCAGCAGTGGCCTCCCGGAAGGTCCCATCCCGCATCCGGGGCATGCTGCCGTCCAGGAGGCTCCTCCCAAGAAAACCCGTGGCGCGAAAAGAATTGACGATGAGTTTGAGCGTGTGGTAAGCTTGCCGAAAGAACCGGGACGTCTTTCGATTCTCGGGGAAAATTCGGGGAAAAAAAATCCGGGGCAGAAAGGGAATGAAGGTCAGGAAGCTCAGTGTATGCCTGCCCACCTGTAACGGCGAGCGGTTCGTTGCGGAGGCCATCAGGAGCATCCTCTGTCAGACCTTCGATGAGTTCGAACTGATCGTGGTAGACGACTGCTCCGAAGACAGGACGCTGGAGATCGTCCGAACTTTTGCCGATCCCAGGATGACGGTCTATCAGAACGACAAGCGTCTCGGCATCCCCGGCAATTGGAACCGCTGCCTGGAGCTGGCCCAGGGGGAGTATGTTTGCGTCTTCCACCAGGACGATCTCATGCTGCCCGAAAACCTGGCACGGAAAGTCGCCGTGCTCGATGCCCATTCTACCGTGGGGATGGTTCACTCCGCGGTGGAGCTTCGAACTGAGGAGCCAGCTCCCCCGTTCTCTGGCAATTGGCTGGAGGACTCGCCTGAGGATCTCGTCAGTGAGGGACGCACCTACTTTCGCAAGCTCTTCCTCAGGGAAAACTGCATCTGCGCGCCCACGGTGATGGGACGGCGCGGACTGATCAGCCGTGTCGGTGGATTCAACGAGGGCCTCGGCTTTACGTGTGATTACGAGCTGTGGATGAAGATGTGCCTGGAGGCGGACCTGGCTTATCTCAGTACCCCGCTGGTCATCTATCGCTGGCACGCCGAGAACGCCTCTCACGATTTCGGGTTCGAGCGAGGGCTGGCCGAGGCTCAGAGTGCGGCCCAAGGGGCCCTCAAGTACTACCGTGAGAAGATCGGGGCCGACGCCGAGGCTGAGTGCCATGCCGAGGCTCTGGAGGCGCTCGGTGAAGCGAGGCGATGGGCCATCGATCTCCA
>CAYLZQ010000501.1:1415-2087 GCA_964388045.1 uncultured Elusimicrobia bacterium
TTGAGCGTTCAAGGGAATGGCTGGACCAGCACTGGCGAGGCGAGGTAGCCCACCTCGAGAGCACCATCGCCTGGCTGGAGGGCCAGCGGGCAAGCTGGCAACGTGCCACCGAGGAGCGGGAATCGTATCTCAAGACCTTGGAGGCCCGCCTTCCCTTCCGCCTCCTCGCCCGCCTGGGCCTCCTCCCCCGACGTTCCGCCCCACGCCCGGAGTCGTGACCCTACGGCCCCGGCTTTCACCTTCCCCCTTCCTCCATGTCGCCGTGATTGATCCCACCACCCCCGATTTCACGAATACCCCGGTCGCCCCTCAGCGGCCCCACTTCGGCTATGCCCCCGCCGACCCCTCCGCGCCTCCTTGCGTGAGCGTCATCACGCCCTTCTACAACGCCGGCCCGGTCTTCCACGACACTGCCCGCTCCGTCCTCCACCAATCTCTCCAGCAGTGGGAGTGGCTCATCATCAACGACGGCTCCTCCGACCCCGCCTCCCTCGCCCTCCTTGAGCACTACCGCCACGCCGACCCCCGCATCCGCGTGCTCGCGCACGAGACCAACCGCGGTCTCAGCGCCGCGCGCAACACCGGGTTTCAGGCTGCCCGGGCCCCCTATGTCGTCCAGCTCGATAGCGATGACCTCCTCGAGCCCACCGCCGTCGAGAAATGGCTCTGGTT
>CAYLZQ010000502.1:0-2080 GCA_964388045.1 uncultured Elusimicrobia bacterium
TGGGCGCCTCGCCTGCGCTCCTCGCGGCTCGGGGGGCCAGCCAGGCTCGCCATCACCACGGAGGAGGCCAGACCCTTGTAGGAGCGGCAGAGCGTGACGGCCTCGGAGAGGTTTCCCCCCTGGAGGACATGGCGCACCTTGTCCAGGAAGGCCCTGAGCCCCCCGGTCGCCCTCTCATAGGTCCTCCAGCGCTCCCAGACCAGAGCGATCGAGTAGACCGAGAGCAGGATCAGGAGGGCCAGGGTCGGGCCGCCTGAGACCAGGATGTCCTTGACGCTGACCTTGAATCCCACGAGCCCATTATCTCAAATCCCGCGGGCTTGAGACAATGAGGAGGAGGCATTGGGTTTACAGGTGTTTACAACTGTTTACTGGAATTTTCAGGATTCCTCCATTAAGCTCAATGGAAGCGCAGAGTGGAAACAGGGAGGATGGGAGGGGCTATGACGAGGGTGACTGGATTATGGCTGACCAGTTTCTTTTTGACCGTGCACACCCCCTTAAAGGGGCAGGGGCCGGCAGCGGATATGGGAGCGCGGCCGGCCTTTTCGCCGGCGGTCATGGCTCTAGGCGCAAGCCCGGGCAAGGAGGCTGCGGCCAGATGGAGCCAGATGAGCCTCCAGGAGAAGCTGCGTTTCGTCGGGAACCCTGAGAACGTCAAGGAGTGGCTTCGCCTAAGAAAGAGGGAGAAGGCCCCATTCGTCCGGAAGGGCAAGGCGCCTTCCTCAAGCCCAGGCGACGAGGGCAGGCGCGTTTTCCAGGTGGAGGGGATGGAATGGGTCTGCCTCTATTCAGCCCGGGGCATACGCTCTTGCCGCCCCGGGCAAGCCGGGGAGCCCGAGGCTTTCCCGCAGGCTCCTGTCGAGAGCCTGGGCGGAAGGGCCCAGTGAGGCCATGGCTGAGTTCAAGACTGAGATCCGACTCACGCCTACGCAGTTGAGGTGGGGCGCGACCAGCTTTTTCTTGTTCGCCCTGGCCCCTGACCTGGGCTCCGAAAACCTGACCCTGGCCACTTATTATCCAGCCCCCTCCGGCGTTTACTCCCAGATGATCACGACCCAGAACGCCTATCTGGCCCGCGACGGGGGCAGGGTAGGGGTCGGAACCGTCAGCCCCGAGGCCAAGCTGGACGTCAACGGAGACGTCTTTGTCAACGGCGTGACCCGGCTGGGCAACCTCAACATCCCTGAGGTGGACGCCTCCGGAAACCCCGAGGGAAAGACCGGCCAGATCTACTACCAGCCAGTCACGGACCAGTACCGGGCCCGCTACGCCGGCGGCTGGAGGGAGCTGGGGGGAGGAGGGACCGCGAGCCTGAAGCTGCGCTATGTCCGTTCCCCCACCGGCCAATCCTCCAAGCAGGTCTTCTGCCCGCAAGACCACCCCATGCTGCTCGCCTGCTTCACCGGGGACGACTACGGCTGGAATCACAAGACGGACATTGATCCTGCGAGCCGCGGCTACAGCACCCTGGGCACGAATTACATCTACACGGAAAGGGTCGTCGTCGACGCGAATACGGGCAGAATGGGCTGCATCGCCTATTCCGTCAACAACAGCCGCGCGTCCTTCTTCATCGAGGCCCTCTGCGCCGACATCCAGAAGAGCGACGTGACGGAATCCACGCCTTAGCGCCCTTGCCTGGCTGGCGCCGCCCTATCTCCTGGGTTCCGGGAGGATTTTGCCCTTCTTGTAGAAGAAGAGCCTGGAGCCTGGACCGAGGAGGCAGCCCGTGAATTCCATCGGCTTGCGGGGATGTCCCGCGTCCAGGCTCTCCCAAAAGGCCTTCTCGGCCTCCTCCGGGCTTAACGTGGACACCAGGTAGGGAGCATAACGGGGCAGGCCCCCGAGTTGTTTCGCAGTCCAGGCTTTCGAGTCCTTAGCGTCTACAATGGAAAAGCACTTCTTGGCCTCGACGAGATCGTCCTTCTTTCCCTTTTCAAGCTCCTCCTTGGCGCGATAGTAAGCAATCTTGGCTTCGGTCACGCCGGTTTTGGAGGTGTTGTTGAAGAGGGCGAGAGAAACGGTGTTCGAGGTGAAGGCGCTTGACGTCGTCTGCCCGGCGGCGGGCACTTCTTCC
>CAYLZQ010000503.1:0-2079 GCA_964388045.1 uncultured Elusimicrobia bacterium
GACAACTTCCGGCGGCTGCGCGAGGGATTCCCCGGCCTCCTGCCCGGGATCGACCAGTCCTTCTCCGCGCTCATCGACGACCTCGATTCCCGGGGCATGCTCGACACCACGCTCGTCATCCTGATGGGCGAATTCGGACGCACCCCCAAGATCAACAGCCGCGGCGGACGCGACCACTGGCCGCGCGCCTGCTCGGTCCTGCTGGGGGGAGGCGGACTGCGTGCGGGACAAGTGGTCGGCGAGACCGACTCCCGCGGCGAACTTCCCGCCGACCGCCCCGTCCATCCCGGCGAGCTGGTCGCCACGGTCTACCGGCAACTCGGGATCGATCGGGAGAAGACCTACATGACCCAGTCCGGGCGCCCCGTGAAAATCATGCCGGGCTCGAAACCGATCGAGGAGATCCTGTGATCGCGATCCTCCTCCTGCTCGCGGGAGACGCCGCCTGGTCCGGCGGGGACCTCGTCGTGGCGGACACGACGCTGCGCGTGGGCGAGCGCGTCCTGGGCGCCTCCCGCGTCATCACGTCCATCGCGATCTCCCCGGACGGAGCCCGCCTGGTGGAATCCGGGGGACGCGCCGGAAAGAGCGGCCGACTGGCGCTCTGGAACCTCTCCGAGGGAAAGCTCCTCTGGGAAAAGGAGCTGCAGGAAGACCTGATCTACGAGGTCGTCTGGAGCCCGGACGGCAGGCGAATCTTCGCCGCCGGCGGAGACCGGAGGATCGGCGTCTATGATCCCGCCGGGAAGGAGATCGAGGTCCTCGCCGGGCACGCGGGAGCGGTGCTCTGCCTCGCTGCGTCCGCAGATGGAACGCTCGCGAGCAGCGGTTCAGACCGGACGATCCGGATCTGGAAGGACGGGGCTTGCGTTCAAGAGATCCGCAACCACCTCGACCGGATCAACGACCTCGCGTTCCATCCCGGAACGGGCCGCCTCGCGAGCGCGTCCGACGACGGCACCGTGCGCGCCTGGGAACCCGCCTCGGGTCGCCTCGTCCGGATCCTCCGCCATACGGGCACCCGCGTCCTCTCGGTGGCCTGGGCCGGAGATCGGCTGGTCACCGGATGCACGGACGGCAAGGTCCGCCTCCTCGACCCGGAGCGCGCCTCCATCCTGGAGGTCCTGCGGGACCACGGCGACTGGGTCACCGCCATTGCCGTCGCCGGACCCCGCATCGCCTCGATCGACGCGACGGGTCAGCCCCTCCTGACGGATCTGCCCAACCAGTAATCTCCCTCGCCGATTCGGTTTCCGAGATTTCCCCCGTCCGGCCCCCGTCCCTTTCCCGTCTGCGGTGCGGCGCCCGACGCGGAACGCTCGCCTTGCCCACGGGAAGCGCGCGGAATAGAATAAGTGTGATGACCGCTTTGCGACAGAGACCCCGCAAGACCGTGGACGACTACATGAAGCTCCCCGATGACCTCCGCGTCGAGCTCATCGACGGAGACTTCTACATGTGCCCCTCCCCCTTCCTGATCCATCAGCGCATCGTGGGCAATCTTCACCTGGCGCTACGCCGCTGGGTCGATGAGCGAACGCTGGGCACCGTGCACATCGCGCCGCTGGACGTTCACCTCCCCACGGGCGACATCGTCCAGCCGGACCTCATCTTTGTCTCGACCGCAAGGTCCGCCATCCTTCAGGACTGGATCCGCGGGGTCCCCGACCTCCTGATCGAGGTTCTTTCCTCGTCGACCCCCGAGCGCGACCGGATCGTCAAGCGAGACCTCTACGGCCGCAACGGCGTCCCGGAGTACTGGATCGTGGACAGCGCCTCCTGCTGCGTCGAGATCTTCCGCTGGGCCGAGGGAACCCTCGCCCCGGCCGGCTACTTCCAGGAAGCGGACTCGGTCGTCTCGCCGGCGCTTCCCGGCCTCGTGCTTCCGGTTCGGAATATTCTCTCCTGACCCGTGTCGGCGAGCGATCGCCAGCTAGGAGCCTGTCGGATTATGCAGTTTCCAGACTCCTATTGAGAGCGCGTCTTGGAGAAGGAATCGCAAGTCTCTGATATTCAGACTAGGTTTTCTTGAGCGAAGCCGAAGGCTTCGCTATTAGGAGCGCGAAGGACAATATTCCG
>CAYLZQ010000504.1:0-2077 GCA_964388045.1 uncultured Elusimicrobia bacterium
CCCAGCCCGCGCCTAAGCTCCTGGTCCGGGGGCTTGGGGCTGAAGCGCTCCAGGTCCACCCCGCTCCTGATCACGCAGACTCGCTCGGCCGGCACCCCCGAGGAGACCAGGACCTCCCTCACCCCCTCAGCCACGGCCACGATCCGGTCTATCAATCGGCTTTGGTATTTCCAGCGGCTGAAGGGATTGCTCCCGGGCGGGAAGGAGACCCTGCGGCTGACCACCAGGGCGGGCAGGGGCCCGCCCCGGAGCCTGAGCAGGAGCTTGGCCAGGAGGCAGACCGCGTGGGAGCGGTTGTGGTGGGCATGGACCACCATGATCCCTTCCCTGCGGATGAAGGAGGCGAGCCTCCAGGCCGAGAGCAGGTCGTAGTCCTCCCTGAGGGCGACCGGGAAGGTCTCAAAGTCCCGCTCGGCCGCGTGGCGGGCAAGGCCGCTTTGCGGCCTGCAGGCGATGAAGACCCTCCAGCCCCTGCTTCTCAAACCTTCGGCCAGGGCCAGGAGCTGGGCCGCCCCGCCGGACCACTCGTCGGACTCCGAGACGTGCAGGATTTTTCCGGCCATGGTTTCCGCTCTGCCGAGCTCCAACCATTTCGTCGCAGACCCGCTGCGCGGGTACCCCTGCTCGGTCATGTGGGCCAATATGATACCATGAAATTTCCCTATGATCGTGATGAAGTTCGGGGGATCCAGCGTCGCGCAAGCCGAGCGCATCCGCCAGGTCTGCGAGATCGTCAAGAGCCGTCTGCCTCAGAGTCCGGTCGTGGTGGCTTCCGCCTTCCGGGGTGTGACGGACGAGCTCCTCAACCTCGCCAGGGCCTCGCTCCAGGGCGACGCGAGCCTCCTGGACCGCATCCGCAGCCGGCACCTGGCAATCGCCCGGAAGCTCGGGCTCTCTCCTGAAATCCTGGAGTCCTGTCTTGCCCGACTTGGGGATCTGGTCCGGGGGATCTCCCTCCTCAAGGAGATCACCCCCAGGACCCTGGACCTGGTGGCGAGCTTCGGGGAGAGGCTCTCCACCAGGCTCATCGCCGCCTTTTTGGCGCGCGGGGGGATCCCGGCCCGGCAGGTGGATGCTTTCGAGGCAGGGCTCCTGACCGACGAGCGCTTCGGGTCCGCCAATCCCCTCCCTGAGGCCGAGGAGGAGATCCGCCGCGCCTTTTCAGGCTTCCGGGACCTCCCGGTGGTCACCGGCTACATCGGCCGGACCAGGTCCGGGGACGTGACCACCCTGGGCAGAAACGGCAGCGACTATACGGCCACCATCCTGGGAGCCGCCCTCGATGCCTCGGAGGTCCAGATCTGGTCGGACACGGATGGGATCATGACCGCGGATCCCCGCCTGGTCCCCAAGGCCCTGCCCATCGAGGCCCTGAGCTTCGCGGAGGCCTGCGAGCTCGCCTTCTACGGGGGCAGGGTCCTCCATCCCCACACCCTGATCCCGGCCATGCGCAAAAACATCCCGGTGCGGGTCTTGAACACCTTCAAGCCCGAGCATCCGGGGACCGCCATCCTCGCGCGCCTGGAGAAGCCCTCCCAGGGGGTCAAGTCCATCGCCTTCAAGAAGCACCAGTTCATCCTCACGGTCACAAGCCCCAGGATGCTGGCCGGGCCAGGGTTCCTGGCCAGGATCTTCGAGGCCCTCTCCCGGCACGGGATCGACGTGGACATGGTCTCGACCTCGGAGGTGAGCGTCTCCGCCACGGCCGCGAGCTCCGAGAACCTCGAGCGCGCCTCTGAGGAGCTCTCCGGGGAGTTCGAGGTCGCCATCGAGAGGGACAGGGCCGTCCTCTGCGTGGTGGGCGACGGCATCCGCTCCAGGCCCGGGGTCGCGGCCGAGGTCTTCGGCGCGGTCGCGGAGGCCGGGGTCAACGTCCTCATGATCTCCCAGGGCGCCTCCAAGAACAACATAGCCTTCGCGGTGGCTGAGTCGGAGGTGGCCAAGGCCGTCTCATCGCTCCACCGCAGGTTCTTCGGGAGTTAATCTTCGAGCACGTCGCTGGTGGTGATGACCTTGAAGACCTGGTCCGCGGCCTTGTCCGCGAGGGAGAGGAGGGCCGCATCCACGGCCGAGCCCG
>CAYLZQ010000505.1:0-2076 GCA_964388045.1 uncultured Elusimicrobia bacterium
TGACCGCTTCTGCGAGGCCATGATCATGATCCGGGAGGAGATCAGGGAGATAGAGGAAGGGAAGGCTTCGCGGACGGACAATATTCTTAAGAATGCCCCGCATACGGCCCAGGCCGTCTGCGGCGCAGAGTGGCCCCACCCCTACTCCCGGGAGAGGGCCGCCTTCCCGGCTCCCTGGACCAGGGAGCATAAATTCTGGCCGGCCGCGGGCCGCATCGACAACGCCTATGGGGACCGCAACTTTGTCTGCTCCTGCCGCTGAGCCCTCCAGGGTTCCCCCTCCGCTCGATGCCTACGAGCAGATGGCCCTGGATGAGGCCATCCTCGATCTGGCTCCTGAGGAGGCCCTGGTCCTGCGCTTCTACCGCTGGAGCGGCCCGGCCGTGACCTTCGGCTTGAGCCAAAGGCGCGCGCAGGCGCGGGCCGCGGCCCTGGGGGCCGACCTGGAGGGAGTGCCGGTCGTGCGCCGCCCCACCGGAGGGGGGATCGTCTTTCACGACGGAGACCTCACCTTCTCCCTGGTCTTCCCCTGGGAGAGGCTTTGCTCTCCCTGCCTCATCTACAAGAACATACACCGGGGGGTGCGCCTGGGGCTTAAGAGCGCCGGCCTCCCCAGTTGGCTCTACTCCCCGTCGTCCCTGAGGTCCCCCGGCGCGGACGGGGCCGGGGAGTGTTTCGCGGGTCCCGAGCCGATGGATTTGGTGACCGAGGAGGGGCTCAAGATCCTGGGAGGGGCTCTGCGCCGCAGGGGCCGCCGCGGGCTCTATCAGGGCTCCCTGAGGCCGGAGGCCCTGGGAAGCTCTTCCCCTGAGCGGAGTCTCCTGGAGAGGGCCGTGAGCGAGGGGATGGCCCTGGAGTGGGGGAGGCCGCCCCGGACCGAAATTGAGCCCGAATGGATCCAGGAGGCGGAAAGACTGGCCGGGAAGTACAGATCCGAGGAGTGGAACGGGAGGGTCTAGGATGAGGGCTTTTGTCTTGTGCAAGCTGGCGCCGGGCAGGGAGCAGAAGGCGGTTCAGAAGATTCGCGCGATCCCAGGCGTCAACGAGGTCTTTCTGGTTTTCGGAAGTTGGGATGCCATCCTTAGCGCCGAGGCGGACACCATGGACAAGCTCTGCGGCCTGATCGTGAGCCAGGTCCGCGGAGTCGACGGGGTGAGCGGCACGGAGACCCTGGTCACGACGAATCTTTAGTGCCCCTCCAAAGGCGGCGCGAACTCTTCCTCGTCGTCGCCTTCGTCTGTCTCCTCTGGGTTCCTTTCCTCGGCAAGGCCTACCACATCGACGAGCCCTTCTTCCTGGCCATCGCCAGGCACATCCTGGAGGACCCATGGCGGCCCCTGGATTTCGCCTTCAACTGGTACGGACGCTTGCGCCCGATGGCCCAGCTCAACAACACCCCCCCGGCCCTGGCATACCTCCTGGCCCTGGGCCTCAAGCTCACGGGCGCTCAGGAGTGGCTGATGCGCCTGCTCTTTCTTCCTTTGGATCTTTGCGCCGCAACCGCCCTGTATCTGATCGCAGCGCGCTTCCTGGCCCGCCCCCTCTGGCCCACCCTGATCGTTCTGGCGGCCCCTGCCGCCCTGATCAACATGAACCACCTGATGGCGGAGAAGCTCATGGCGGGCTTGGCCTTCCCCTGTCTCTACGCCCTTTTGCGGGGAGTGGAGGAAGACAGGCCGCGTTGGTATTGGGCCTCGGCCCTTCTCTGCGCCCTGGCCCTGCTTTCGAAATATGCGGCGGCCTTCCTGCTCCTGCCGGCCCTTGGTTACAGCCTGGAGCGCCGGGTGGGGCTGGGAAGGATCGCGGCCTACCTGGGCCTCGCCCTCTCGGGTCTGGCGGGCTACCTCCTCTACGAGGTCCTGCACCTCGAGGCTCCGCACTTTCGCGAGGGTGCCAAAGTGCTCGGCGAGGGTCTCAGCGACCGTGGCGCCGAGGTCGTCGATGCCGAGCGAGCACAGAAACGTCGGCAGGGGGAGACGGCGCTTCCTGTCCATCTCGGCGACGAGCTGGGCCGCCGAGACCTCGCCCATGCGCTCGAGGCGCGCGAGCACCTCGACGTCGAGGGTATAGAGATCG
>CAYLZQ010000506.1:0-2075 GCA_964388045.1 uncultured Elusimicrobia bacterium
TCGATGCCGGTCTCCAGAAGGTTCTCGGGGGCGGCCGGGATCCTGTGCACGGACTCCCCCTCGAAAAGCACCCCGTAGAGGCGGCGGAAGTGCTCCCGCACCTCCGCGAAAGTCTGGCGGAAGTTCTCTCGCGTGGTGCTGTTGATCTTCTGGATGGCGCTTCTCAAGTCCTCCTTGGCCTGGTTCAAGTCGTTGATCTGCGCGGAAAGGAAGGCCTGGCGGGCGGAAAGGGCCTCGTACTCCTCCGGGGCCGCCATGTTGATGTTGCCGAGGCTGGCGATCCTCTTGCGCAGGGCTTCGATCCTCTCCGGGTCGGCGCTCTGGCCATCGTAACGGGCCCTGGCCTCCTCGTAGGCGAGCTGCCAGTCCTCCCAGAGCCTCTTCTTGAGAACCTCCTGGGTACCCCGCTGGGCGCTGGCCTTGAGCTCGTAGTGGTGGAGCTCTCCCTGGGCCTCCTCGCAGGCGGCCTTCAGGGCCCGCAGGGCCTCCTCCTTCTCGGAGATCGTCTTCTCGAGCTCCCGCAGGCGGGCAAAGACCCCCTGGGCCTCGTGCTCAAGACCCGAGAGCTCGGCCTCCAATCGCCCCAGCCCCTGGCGGGACTGCTCGGCCAGGGCCAGGCTCTCCTCCCTCCTGGCGGCCAGGTCCTTGATCTCCTGCTCGCGCCTGAGGATCGTCCCCTCCAGGCCCTGCCTGTCCTGGGCCAGGCGCTCGTAGGCCCCGGCTAGGAAAACAAGCTTGTCCTCGATGTCCTTGAGCCTCGAGGCAAGGACCTGCTGGGCGGCCTGGCTCCTGGTCGCCTCCTCCCTGATCCGGCTTGCGGCCTCCCCGGCCTGGACCTCGCGCCCACGGACCTCGGCCTCGGCCTCTTCGGCGCGCGCGATCTCGGCGCGCAGGCCCAGGACCCTCTCCTTGGTCAGGGCCATCTCGGCTAGGAGAGAGGCGGATTCGGAGGTCGAAAGCCCGGCATTCTGGGTGAGCAGGGAGAGGCCATTCTCCTTGTCCGTGATCTGGGCTCTTAAGGCCTGCTCGCGGGCGGACTCGGCGTTCAAGGCTTCGAAGGCCTGCCGCACCTGCTCCTCGCGGGCCGCGATCTCCTCCTCGCAGCGGGCCTTGTCGGCGCAAAGCCCGGAGACCCTCCCCTCCAGGGCCGCCACCCGGCCGCTCAGATCCCCCACCTCGGAGAGGTTGAGAGCCCCCTCGAGGGGAGCCGCGCCTCCGTACACCCAGTGGTCCCCGAAGAGGGTATTGCCGAGGGCGTAGGCTTCCTCCACCAGGAAGCGCACGGCCTTTTCGTAGCGCTCCTCGTAGCGGAGGTGGCGGATGAGGGGCCTGGCCTCGGAGGGGTAGGCCTTCTCGGGGAGCCTGGAGGCAAGCGAGCTCAGGACCAGGAAGCGCGAGCGCCCCTTGCCCGAGGCCTCCAGGAGCTCGACTGCGGCCCTGGCCGCCTCGGAGTCCTCGCAGACCACCGCGTAGAGGCGCTCTCCGAGCAGGTCCTCCAGGGAGGGCCTGGCAGACTCCTCGATCCTGAAGAGCTCCCGGACCATGCCCAGGACCCCCGGGATGCCGGCGCTTAAAACCGCCTGGGCCCCGACCCAGTAGGGGTTCTGGCCGGCCTGGGCCTTGAGGGCCTCGGCCCTGGCCCTGGTCTCGGAGAGCTCGGCATGGAGCCTGAGCTTATCCTCCCCCAGAGCCGAGTGCCGGCGGCGGGACTCGGCCAGGGCTGTCTGGGCTGCCTGGGCCCGGCCGCGGGCCCCGGCCAAGAGCCTCTCCTGCTCCGCCAGGGCCTCCCGGCCCGCCTCCACCTCACGGCGACCCTCTCCCGCCCAGACCAAGTCCCTGTCCAGCTCACGCAGGACTGCGCGCGCCTGGGACTCCTGGCGCGACCAGGCGGACTCGGCCTCGCCCAGGGCTCGCCGGAGGGAGAGCCCCTGCTCGGCGCTCCTAAGGGCCTGGGCCTTGAGGGCCTCGAGGGCTTCCTGGGCCTCCTCCAGCCTTCGGGCCAGGGCCAGGATGGCTTTTCCCCCCTCCTGAGCCTCCTGTTGGGCCGCGGCCCTGGCGGCCTCGGCCTCCGCGAC
>CAYLZQ010000507.1:0-2063 GCA_964388045.1 uncultured Elusimicrobia bacterium
GCTGCGGCCTGCCCATTCCTTCAACCAGCCCCCGGTCAACCTGGGCACCACCAGCTTCCTCGATGGAGGCGGCGCCCCTCCCGGGGTCTACCTCATCGAGTACTTCCAGCACTTTCTGGGAACCAAGGCCGTGGACAAGGACGGTCAGAGCATCCCTGGAGGCGCCCGGGTCAGCGCCCTGGTCCAGCTCAACCAGCTTTTCTATCTGACCCCGCTCAAGATCTTCGGAGCCTACCTGGGCTTGGACCTGATAGTGCCCCTGGTGGCGCCCACGGCCAAGGGGAGCATCGGGCCAGCCCCTCTCACCTCCAACACGGCCGGGCTGGGAGACATAGTCCTAGGCCCAGCCCTTCAATGGAACGACCACAAGCTCCTGGGACGGCCCTTTTTCCACCGCCTTGAGCTGGACGTGTCCCTCCCGACCGGAGTCTACGATCAAAACCTCGGCCTGAACCCTGGAGCAAACATCTTGACCGTGGAACCTTATTATTCCTTCACCTGGCTCTTTGCCGAGAAGTGGGAAACGAGCTGGAGGATCTTCTATGCCTTTCATGGCGAGAACAGGGCGACCGGGATCAAGCCTGGGCAGCTCTTCCATTTCAACTATGCCCTTTCGCGCGCCGTGCATTCCAAACTGAGGGTCGGGGCTGCCGGCTACTTCATGCAGCAGATGGCGGACGACCGCGTGAGCGGGGCCAGGGTCAGCGGGAGCAGGGAGCGAGCCGTTGCCCTGGGGCCGGGCCTGGTCTATACGGCTCCCCCGCTCATCATGATGATCTCCCACCCCATCGAATTCGGGGTGCAGAACCGCGTGCGGGGCTTCCGGACCACCCTCCAGATGATCCTCCGGCTCTAAGCGGCCCGGGAAGCGCCCTCCCTATTGGGAGGTCATCCCCCCGTCCAGGACCAAGACGCTCCCGGTGACCCAAGTGGTGTCCTCGGAGACAAGATAGAGGATGGCCTTTGCGACCTCCTCGGGCTTGCCGATCCTCCCCATGGGATGAATGGAGCAAAGCCACTCCCTCTTGCCGCTGTCCTCGATGAGCGGAGCGATGAAATCCGTCTCGACGGCCGCGGGACAGACGCAGTTGACGCGGATCCCCTGTTTGGCGTATTCCAGGGCCAGGGCCTTGGTGAAGTGGATCATCCCGGCCTTGGAGATGCAGTAGATGGTGGCGCCCGGAAGCCCCACCATCCCCGCTGTCGAGGAGACGTTGACGATGACTCCTCCCTTGTTGTCGAGAAGATGGGGGATGACGGCGCGCGTCATGCGGTAGGTGCCTTCCAGGTTGGTTCCCATGATCAGATTCCAGTCCTCGTCTGTCGTCTGGTGCAAGGGAGTCCCGATGCGCCCCACGCCCGCGTTGTTGACCAGGATGTCGATCCTGCCAAAGGCCTCGAGCGTCGCGGCCACGGCCCTGCGGATGTCGCCGTCCTTGGCCACGCTGCCAGCGACCGGCAGGGCCTCCCCGCCCAGCCCGCGGATCCGCGCGGCCGTCTCGTGCAGCTTCTCGCTCCGGCGGCCGAAGATCGCGACCCTGGCCCCCTCGCGGGCGAAGGCCTCGGCCGTGGCCCTGCCTATGCCGGAACCCCCGCCCGTGATCAACGCGGTCTTTCCTAATAATCGCATCTTCTCCTCCCTAATTAAATGGTCCCTCGTCTAGGCCGGGCCTGGGAAGGCCCGGCACAGACGCGGCTGAGGAAATCCTCATAGCGTCTAGAAAGAGGGGCCGTCACACAAGACTTATCCACCGAGTGTCGTCAACGACAGTTGGAGAGCTTGGAACAAAATCGCGGAGCATAATGGGTTTGCTGAATGCTTGCGATCTCATCCTTGCCTCCCACTAGGTTGCAATTATTATACTTTTTATCAATCCGGTTTTGAACCGGATTTGAGCAGGGCTTGAGCGCCGCCAGCGCTTGACCTGTATAATCTATGGGAGGCCCGCAAGAAGCCTGGCCCGAGCCAAGGACAGCGGACAAAGGCAATGGCGGCACAAAGAATCCTCATCGTGGAAGACGATCCGGCCTTCGGGGAGATGATGGGCAGGTTCCTGGCCCGA
>CAYLZQ010000508.1:0-2063 GCA_964388045.1 uncultured Elusimicrobia bacterium
CCCCGAGCGCGGACCCCTGGCCAGCGGCAAGGAGGGGTGGGGCAGGCTGCTTGAGCCGGAGGAGATCGTCAAACGCGTCCGGGTCCTGCGCTGAGGCGAGAGTCCCTCGACGTGAGTTGTTGCCGCTTCGCCCGATGAGCTCCGTCTGGAAGAACAGAACCGTCCTGATCACCTCAGGCCCGACCCGCGAGTTCCTGGACCCCATTCGCTTCCTGAGCAACGCCTCCAGCGGTCGGATGGGCTATGCCCTGGCCGCCGAGGCCCGCAGGCTGGGGGCGCGGGTCTGGGTCGTCAGCGGCCCGAGCCTGCTTCCCCCTCCCCGGGGGGTCAGGGTCATTGCGGTCGTGACGGCCCTTCAGATGCGCCGCCGGGTCCTGGCCCTGGCCGCCAAGGCCGACGTGGTCATCGCCGCGGCCGCGGTCTCGGACTGGAGGTTTGCGGCCCGGGCCTCCCGCAAGCTCCGCAGGTCCGGCCCCCTCCGGTTGACTTTGATCCCAAATCCCGATATCATCAAGGAGGTCGGCCGGAGGCGGACCTCTCCGAGGCAGGTCCTGGTGGGTTTCGCCCTGGAGACCACCAGCGGGCTTAAGGCGGTCCGCGCCAAGATGGAGAAGAAGGGCCTGGACCTGATCGTGGCCAACGGCCCCTCTTCCCTCGCAGGGGGGCGCTCGCGGGCGGTGATCCTTGGCCGGAGCGGGGCCAGGGCCCTGCCCGAGATGTCCAAGAGGCTGGCCGCGCGCGCGGTCTTAAGGGAGGTCGGGAGGTTGCTGGCGGAGAGGCCGCAATCGGGCGGGGAGGGCTCGCATGCCTGAGGGCGCGGAGCTCCTCGAGCTCGCGCGCAGCCTGCGCAGGCGGCTGGAGCAGGCCGGGGAGGGGGAGTGGCCCCTCCCAGGGCTTAGGCCCCAGGCGGGCGAGCGCCTGCGAGAGCTCGCCGCTGCGATCCAGGCCTGCCGCCGCTGCCCCCTGGGCTCCTGCCGGCTCACCGCGGTTCCCGGGGCGGGCTCGCCGCGCGCGCGCGTGATGTTCGTGGGCGAGGGCCCGGGCTACGAGGAGGACCATCGGGGCGAGCCCTTTGTCGGCAAGGCGGGGCAGCTCCTGGAGCGTATCCTGGCCTCGATCGGGCTTTCGCGGGAGGGAGTCTACATCACCAACGTGGTCAAGTGCCATCCGATGAGGGATCCTCGGAGTCCCGAGGCGCGGGGCAACGACCGTCCCCCGAGCCCTGAGGAGATCGCGGCCTGCCGGCCCTTCCTGGAGGAGCAGATACGCCTTGTCTGCCCCCAGGTGATCGTCACCCTGGGGGCGGTCCCCGCGCGGGCTCTCTTGGGGGAGGCGGAGCCTCTTGCCCGGCTCAGGGGCAGGTGGGGGATATACCGGGGGGGGGCCGCCCCGGTCAAGGTGCTTCCCACCTTCCACCCGGCGGCCCTCCTGCGCAAGCCCGAGCTCAAGAGGGAGGTCTGGGCCGACATGAAGGCCCTGCGCCGCGAATTGGAGGCAGGACGTGATGACTCGCCTCCCCCGGGGGGCGCGAGTGCCAGTGGCACTCGCGCGGGCGCAGCGATAGAACGTTAATGGCGACGGCGCCCCGGGCCCGAAGGGGCGAGGTGCCGAGGGGGCCGAGGCTCCCCTCCCTACGGGAGGGGCGGGGGTTGGGTTAAGGAACCCGAGTCGTTACGGGAGGAGAAGCGTCATGAAGCCATCCAAGGGAGTCGCCGACAAGGAGCCGAGGGACGTCCTCAAGCACCTCGGCGCGTTCATCGAGGAAAAGTTCAAGAAGGGCCTCAGCAAGGTCGAGGAGATCTTCAAGGACGACGAGAAGGCCGACGACAAGCTTTTTTCCTACTTCCGGCTTTTCCTCGACGACAAGGGCGTGGCCTCGGTCACCCCCTCGAGCAAATACCTGGTCGCGCGCGTGGTCAAGGCCATGGAGCTGCGCGCGGCCCGCGTCGTGATCGAGTACGGGGCGGCGGACGGGGTCGTGACCCGCAAGATCCTCGCGAGGCTGCCTGCGGGGGGCAGGCTGCTGGCGGCGCGACGGAGCGATGTGGGTTCGGCGGGGTCCG
>CAYLZQ010000509.1:0-2055 GCA_964388045.1 uncultured Elusimicrobia bacterium
AGGAGTAAAGGAAGGCCCTGGGAGTCCTGAGGGCGGAATCGAGGAGGGCTAGGCCCTTCTCCGGAGCTCCGCGCTGGGCTTCAAGCAGGGCGAGCAGGGCCTGGCTCGGGAGCAGGGCCTCGGGAAAGAGGGCGGCCTTCCTCAATTCCTTCTCGGCCGCGTCGCAACGACCTTGAGCGAGGAGGCAGAAGCCCTTGAGCAGCCTGGCCCAGGGCGAGCGCGGGTCCAGGCTTAGGGCGCGCTCGAGGTCCTCCCGGGCTTGCTCCCTCAAGCCGCAGAGGAGCTTGGCCTCCCCGCGCCAGGCCCAGCCCGCGGGGCACTCTGGGTCGAGCCTCACTGCCTCATCCAGGGCCTCCAAGGGGGCCTGCCCGAGGAAGGCCAGGGCCCTGCCCTTGAGCCTGAGCGCTCGGGCCTCCCTGGAATTGAGGGCCAGGGCCTTGTGAGAGAGCCTCAGGACCTTACGCCACAGAAGCCGCCCCTCGGGGCTCACCCCGACCAGGCAGCTCAGGACCTGCCTCTCCTCCCCGAAGCGGGCCAGCTCCCTCTCGGCCGTCAGGATCCAGTGCGAGCTAATCCTCATCTCTGTTCCTCAGAGGGGGAACGTAGAGCATGAGGCTGGCGTGGATCTCAGGGTAGAGCCTGGCCAGCTCCCCGAGGCGCAGGGCCGCGGGGGGAGTGTCGTACTTGGGCCCGAACATCCGGCACTCGTGGTCCAGGGGATAGAAGCGGGCCAGGCTGCGCGAAAAGCCCTCCACCCGGGGGCCTTCGAGCCCCGAGTAGAAGCAGACGAGAAGGGGCTCCCGGGTGTTCAAGGCTCGGGCCTCCTCGATCGCGGGGCGGTCGAAGGCCTGTATGCCCTTGAAGTCGTCCCCCAGGCCCTTGCCCATGGCGGCCAGGAGATGGTCGATGGAGCTCACAGCGCCGAAGGTCTCATGGGGGACTCCCTGGGCCCGGCAGCGGCGCAGGAGCTCCACGGCCAGGCCCCCGAAGACCAGGGGATGGCCGCGAGTGACGAAGCCCACGCTCAGGCCCTTGCGCAGCTCCCGGAAGATGCGGTCGGCCCAGCGGGGCTCGTCCTGCCAGGCCTGGTAGGAGGCAGGGCGCACGTCCCCGCAGAACTCGGAGAGAAGCTCGCGCACCTCCTCCCCGGCCACGTTGTTGAAGAGCACCTCGCAGAGGCTCAGGGCGTGGAGGACTTCGAGGGAGGCCGTGTAGGGAGGGAAGATGCCAAGGCCGCAGAGGTAGAGCTTGGCCGACTTTTGAGAGGGGTCTTTCATGCCGTGCCTCCTCCTGAACCGCGGATCAACGGAGCGCGAGGCGAGCCAGTAGAGCCTGGCCTTGAGGGCAAGTCCGTCGGAGCCGGATCTGGCCAGGCTGAGGAAATCAGCGGCTCCCAGGCCGGGGCGGCCGGTCTTCATGGCCAGGCAGCCCCTGTAGAAGAGGGCCTGGGAGGCCGCTCCGGGGCTCGCCTTCATCAGTCGCCTGATCTCGGAGGCTGCCGCCGCGTGCCTGCCCCTCTGAAGGAAAAGCCGAAGACGGGCCAGGAGCAGGGCCTCATCCGCGGGAGAAAGCCTGAGGGCCTGCTCCAGATCCTCCTGCGCCCTGGCCAGGCTGTTGGTCAGGACGAAGAGCTCCGCCCTCTTGGCCAGGAGCCCGGAGTCCCCAGGGGAAAGGGAGATCGCGCGATCCAGGTCCGAGCGGGCCTGCGGGTAGTTGCGCCTCTGGAGGTGGAACTGGGCCCTGCGGGCCAGGAGATCAGGCCGCTGGCCTCCAAGCCTGATGGCCTCGTCCAAATCCGAGATGGCCTCCAGGACATAGCCTAGGTCCGAGAATATCCCGGCCCTGAGCGCGAGCACCTGGGGGTCTGGCTCAAGGCCAAGGGCCTGGTCCAGGTCGCGCCTGGCCTCCTCAAGCTCCCCGGACCGGCGCAGGCAGAGGCCGCGCATCACGTAAGGCCAGGCTTCCCCTGGGAGGGTCCTGACCGCAAGGTCCAGCCAGGGCTTGGCCTGCTCCCCGCCTCCTCCCAGGTCAAGGGCGAGCCCCATGAGGCCGGCC
>CAYLZQ010000510.1:0-2052 GCA_964388045.1 uncultured Elusimicrobia bacterium
CTGCACCTGGCTTGCGTTGGCCCAGCCCTTGATTTCGCCTTGCGATATCCTCAGGTTGACTTGGCTTGCGTTGGCCCAGCCTGTGATTTGGCCGTCCGCGATCTTGAGCTGCGCCTGGCTTGAGTTGGCCCAGCCTGTGATTTGGCCGTCCGCGATCTTGAGCTGCACCTGGCTTGCGTTGGCCCAGCCCTTGATTTCGCCTTGCGATATCCTCAGGCTGACTTGGCTTGCGTTGGCCCAGCCAGTGACGGTGGCCGGGTCCTCCGGAGGGACTGGGACGGTCTGGGACGGGCGAGGGGATTCCGCCAGGGTCTTGCCTGACTCAGCCGCCTTCCGCGCGATCTCGGCCAGGCGCTGGAAGAAGGAGGAGTCGCCGAAGGCTTGAGCGTGAAGGGCCTGGAAGAGCCCCAGTGTCAGGATCAGGACCGGTTGCAGGGCCATGGGGAACCTCCCGAATTCCTCAGCATTCTAGCACAATTCATGCCAAAATGGCTTGACAGGCGAATGGCTTGGCGGCTATGATGGACTGCTGTGCAAAAGCCGATGGCGCAACATCCCAGCCGCTTCCCCCTCGTCCTTTCTCTTTGGCTCCTGGCCCTCGTCCCCGTGAACGGCTGTTTCCTGGCCGTGGTCGGGGGGGCCGGGGCCGAGGCCGGCTACGTGGCGGGCCAGGAGGACAGGACCTCCGGGGAGACCGTCTCGGACCAGTGGATCCACGCCAAGGTCAAGAGCGCCCTGGCCGCCAACAGCAGGGTCAAGGGCAGGAACATCAACGTGGACGTGCGCAAGGGGGTGGTGACCCTGCGCGGATTCGCGACCTCGGCCGAGGAGAAGGCCGAGGCCGTCGAGACGGCCCTGAAGGTCAGGGGAGTGCGGAAGGTCAAGGACAAGCTCTCGATCACCCCTTAGCCGGGATTTTCCGGGAGAGCGCCGCTGCCTCAGCTTTTCATAAAGATGGGCTTCCTTCTCGCCGCCACGGCGCTCCTGGCCTCCCATGCCTTCGCCCTGGGCAAGACCAGCCTGGACCTTGAGCTCGACGCCTATTACAGCTCCCTGGGGCTGACCATCCCTTTCGTCAAGGGCGGGGAGGAGGCGGACGTGGAGAAAAGCGAGATCAAGACCTACAGGGACATGCTCGTCAAGGCCCTGGTCCCCAGGTACCTGATCCTCGAGGCGAGCCTCAACCCCATGCCGCTCGCCGGGGTCCTCATCCGGGACCGGGCGGAGCGCTTCTACCAGGAGGCCCAGGTGTCGCCCAGCCTCAACCTCGTCGAGGCCATGACCGCCGGCTTCGAGGAGCCCTACGCCCTCTCCCTCTTCCTCGGGAAGGTGATTGATTTCGCCCCGGGCCGCAGGTCTCTTTTGGGCAGGGCCCAGAAAGGCTACGTGGGCTACCTGGCGAGCGTCGGGAACTACCACATCATGAACAACCTCCTCATCCCCGACAGGTGGCTGGAGCTCGAGGCCAAGGTCAAGGGGGATCAGGAGAGCAAGCGCCGGAAAATGAGCTGGAGCTTCCGCTTCGGGCGGAAGTTCCACGAGAACCCGGAGGTCCTGGACGTCTACTACGTCGGGATCAGGCGCAACCGGGTGGACTTCGAGAAGACCAGGTACTCCTTCCTCCTTTCCTCCGCGATCGAGTACCGGGTGGACTTCAACCGCGAGAGCCTCGAGCCCGTCGGCCACTACGTGATGCTGGAGAAGAACTTCCCGTTGAGGAAGCGGCGCTGGACCCTGAGCCTAGGCTTGGGCTACCTCTGGCAGAGCCAGGACAAATACAGCGGGGGCCTGGCCCGGCGCAGGCGCAGGACGGACGCCCAGGCGCTCCTGAGGCCCAATCTCAAGTTCTGAGGCTCCAAGCTTGCGGCGCGGGCCCTAAGGGCCAAGGCTTCGCTTACCCCGCGACCGGGATCGTCCCGGGGATGCCGGCTTTTGGGCAGGGCCGGCGCAGGCCCAGGGCGAGCCTGAGGCTCGCCCCCAGGGTCTTGAAGGGCTCCCCCAGGGTGTGGGAGACCATGCGCACGCAGCCAAGGGAGCAGCCGGCCTCGCAGG
>CAYLZQ010000511.1:0-2050 GCA_964388045.1 uncultured Elusimicrobia bacterium
AAGGTCGTGATCGTGGGGGACGTCGGGCACAGCAGGGTCGCGCGCTCCAACATCTGGGGCCTCAAGAAATTGGGGGCGCGGGTGACCGTGTGCGGCCCCTCGGCCCTGGTCCCAAGGGACATGGCCTCCCTGGGGGTCGCGGTCAGCCACGACCTGGACTCGGCCCTCTCAGGGGCTGACGCGGTGAACGTCCTGCGCCTGCAGCTCGAGCGCCAGCAGCAGGGCCTGATCGCCTCCCTGGAGGACTACTACCGGGCCTACGGCCTCACCCAGGAGCGCCTGGCCAGGGTCCCCGGCTGCCTGGTCCTGCATCCGGGGCCCATGAACCGCGGGGTGGAGATCTCCTCCGAGGCGGCCGACGGCCCTCAGTCCGCGATCCTCGAGCAGGTCTCAAACGGGGTCCTGGTGCGCATGGCCGTGCTCTCCCTTCTCGAGCAGTGGAGGCGCGGGCATGAATAGGCTCGCCCCGGCTCCCGCCCCCAGCCCCGCGGCCACGAGCTCCTCCCGCCTCCTCATCGCGGGGGGGCTCGTGATCGATCCCTCCCAGGGCCTGGAAGCCGTCCGGGACATCCTGATCGAAAACGGCAAGATCGCGGAGGTCAGGGCGGGACTTGCGCGACGAAAGGATTTGCGCGGCGTCCGAATGCTCGACGCCGCGCAGGCATGGGTGGTTCCGGGCTTGATCGACCTGCACGTGCACCTCAGGGAGCCCGGCCGGGAGAGCGAGGAGACGATCGCCTCGGGCGCCAGGGCCGCGGCCGCCGGGGGCCTGACCACGGTGCTCGCCATGCCCAATACCGAGCCTCCCATAGACAGCCCGGCCCTGGTGAGCCTCCTGAAATCAAAGGCCGCCTCCGAGGGCCTGGTGAACGTGCTGGTGGCCGGCGCCGCCACCCTGGGCCAGAAGGGGGAGCGCCTGACGGAGATCCACGGGATGGCCGCAGCCGGGGCCAGGGCCGTCACCGACGACGGCAGGCCGCTCATGAACGCGGAGCTCATGCGCCGGGCCCTGGAGTACGCCCGGGACTGCGCCATCCCCTTCATGGATCACTGCGAGGACACGAACTTGAGCGCCGGAGGCGTGATCCACGAGGGAGTCGCGGCCGCGTTGAAGGGCCTGCGCGGGATTCCATGGGCCTCGGAGACGGTCATGGTCCTGAGGGACAT
Organism: uncultured Elusimicrobia bacterium; assembly: GCA_964388045.1. Lineage (GTDB taxonomy): Bacteria > Elusimicrobiota > Elusimicrobia > UBA1565 > UBA9628 > CAYLZQ01. The sequence goes on from CAYLZQ010000511.1 coordinate 1,168, forward strand.
CGCCCTCTCCGAGCTCACCGGGGCCCACGTGCACCTGGCCCACGTCTCGGCGGCCCGGAGCGTGGCGGCGGTCCGGGAGGCGAAGAAGAGGGGCATCCGGGTGACGGCCGAGGCCACCCCCCACCACCTCGCCCTCTGCGAGGAGGACATGCGCGATTACGACGCTGATTTCAAGATGAACCCTCCCCTGCGCTCGGCCAGGGACCGGGAGGCCCTCGCGGAGGGCCTCTCGGACGGCACCCTGGACGCGATCGCGACCGACCACGCCCCGCACTCCCCGGGCCAAAAGGCCCTGGGCCTGCAACTGGCCCCTTTCGGAGTGATAGGGCTTGAGACCTCCCTCGGAGTGGCCATGACCAAGCTGCTTTCAGCCAAGGTCCTCGGCAGGAAGCAGTTGGTCGAGCGCATGAGCGCGGCCCCGGCCCGCATCCTGGGGCTCAAGACCAAGGGGAGCCTCAAGCCCGGGATGGACGCGGACCTGACCGTGATAGACCCCTCGGCCTCCTGGAAGGTCGAGCCCCCTTTCGCCTCCAAGAGCCGCAACTCCCCCTTTCTCGGCATGGCCTTGAAGGGCCGGGCCCGGGCGACCCTGGTCGGGGGGCGCATCGTCCATGACGGCCAAAGCCATGCTCTATGAAAGACTCCTGCGCCCCCTCCTTTTCCGGCTGGAGCCTGAGAGGGCCCACGAGGCCATGACGAGCCTCCTGGAGCTGGCGCAGGGGCTCCCAGGGGGCCCTCAAGGGGTCTCCTGGCTCCTGGGCAAGCCCCGGAGGCTCGAGACAAAGATCCTGGGCCTGCGCTTGCCGAACCCGGTGGGCCTGGCCGCGGGCTTTGACAAGGACTGCAGGCTCCTCCGGATCCTGCCGAGCCTGGGCTTTGGATT
>CAYLZQ010000512.1:0-2047 GCA_964388045.1 uncultured Elusimicrobia bacterium
GGCGGCAAGATCTGCGCCGCCCTCGACCGGCAGCACCCTCACGATCTCTTCGCCGTGAAGCATCTGCTCGACGGCCCTGGGCTAACCGCGGAGATCAGGAAAGGCTTCCTGGTGCACCTTATCAGCCACGATCGCCCGATGCATGAGGTGATCGAGCCCACGCGCAAGGACGTGCGCGACATCTTCGAGTCAGAGTTCGCGGAAATGACGGACGAGCCGGTGAAATACGAAGCCCTCATCGATGCCCGGGAGCGCCTTATAGCTCAGCTCAAGGGAGCCCTCACCGAGCCCGAGAAGCGATTCCTGCTCTCGATCAAAGACGGGAATCCCGACTGGCCGCTGCTAGGACTTGGTGGCGTCGAGCGTCTGCCGGCCGTCCAGTGGAAGCTGAAAAATATCGGTAAGATGGCAGTGGCAAAGAGAGACGAGCAGTTCCGCCGATTGCGTGAAAAGCTTGATTTCCAATGAAAATGCGTCTCATTCCTGCCTTCCGAGGATCTCCCGGGGATGCTCAAGGCGGACAAAGGGCGAGTTCTTCCGTGGCGCGAGCCGAGGACTTCCTCAGGGATTCTCCGAACCCTTGACCGGCTTTCCGTTCAGGGTCCCGTCCTCGATCGCCAGGGATTCCGGGTCGCCGGTGGCAGAGAGGGGAAGGAGATTCCCCTCCAGGCCTGCCAGGCGCCAGCCCTCGCTTGGATCGAGGAGCAGGGTGGCCTCGGCCTGGGGCTCTCGCTTCCAGATCTCGTCCTTGCCCAGGTCCAGGGTCTCGAGGCAGGAAAGCCTGACCACGGCCTGGGTCCTGGAGGAGTCCATCCGGGCCGGCTCCTGCCTGCACCAGAGCTGGATGGACTTGGCGCGCGAGAAGTCGGCTTTGGTCCGTTTTGAGAATTCCAGGAACCTTCCCGAGTCTATCTCAGGATCCACCAGGGAGAGGAATCCCCGGAGGTCCTTGCTCTCGTAGGACTTGAGCAGGCCTTGGATGGCCTGCTCAGGGCTTTGCGCGCCCGCCTTGCCTGCCTCTTCGGGTTCAGCCTCCTCCTTCGCCGCGGGAAGAGCGGCCAGGGGAGCCAGGGCAAGGGCTTGCCGTGGCGCGGCCCCTTGGCCCTCCGGGGGGGCAGCCTTGGGCGCGGCCAAGGCAGGAGGCCTCGCCTCCTCGGCCGCTGGAGCGGCTGCCGGCTCCTCCCGCTTCAAAGGCTTGCCCATGTCCAGGGCGATGAGCTGCCTTGCGCGCTGGGCTTCGCCCGCAGGAAGGGCTGCGAGCTCAAGACCGCGCAGGGCCTTGGCTGCGGTCTCCGCTTGAGCCGGCTGGGGAGGAGGCTGCTGGGGCTGAGGGCCTACGGCCTGGGCCTGAGCCTCTGGCGCCTGGGGCTGTCCCTGCTGGGGCCTGGGGAGCTCCGGGGACTTGGCCTGGGGGGCGCTGACCAGGCGGCCTGGGGAAGCCGAGGGAGGCCTGACCTGGGGCTCCCTTGGAGGAGCTGAGTCCGGCTTCATGGCCAGCTCCCTTCCCCCTGAGTCGCGGGCCTCGGTTTTGACTGTCTTTCCCTCCTTGTCGCGGTAGACAACATAGGAGCTTCCGTCAGTCAAGTTATGGGTGGTCAGGACTTGGCCGTCTTTTTCCCAGGGGGCCACGCTCGTCCTCGAGAAGGCCTTGCCGGCGCTGTCGTAGTTCGCGTAGCTCTTGAGCTTGAAGTCCTCTCCCAGGCTGGAGACGGAATAGGACCCGTCCGGGGCGTAGCTCGTCTGGCGGCAGGACCCCGCCTGGTTGTCTTCCGCGGCGGCGAAACCCTCCCTGGGGCAGTCCATCCTGGAGAGAGTCCTTCCGTCGGGGCCGGCCTCGACGGAGCCCAGGAACTTGCCGTCCAGGCCGTAGTGTTCGGTCGTCTCCGCGTTGTTTGAGAAGTTGCGCGTGACGCGCTTGGAGCCGTTGTCCCCGTAGGCCACGGCCGTCTCCGCGATCCTCTTGCCGGCCGAGTCGCTCGTCGTAGAGCCGGTCAACTGGCCCTTCCAGTCGTACTGGGAGATCGTGACCTGATCGTTCTCGAAATTG
>CAYLZQ010000513.1:0-2044 GCA_964388045.1 uncultured Elusimicrobia bacterium
GGCTCTCCAGGAGGATCCGGACTTCGCGACTCACGCCTGCCCGGCGACCCTCAGGGCCTATGCCGGGGACGCCGGCCTCTGCGGGAAGCTCTCCAAGGGGGGGCGAAAGCCCGAGCCAGGGGATGAGCCCGGTTACTTCGGAGATAAGAACGACCGGGAGGACTGCCCGGCCTACGCCGCCTATCAAAGGGCCGTCAAGGCCAGGGACCCCCGGCTCTGCGGGGGCCTTGAGCTCTGCCTGGTCATGCTGGGCCAGGGCAAGGAGCTGATGCAGCCCTACGAGGAAAGGATCAGGCGCTCCCTCTGCAAGCTGGTGAAGACCTTCTCGCCGGCCCCGGACATCGCCAGGAGAAGGCTGCTCAGGGTGCATGGGGTCTACAACGAGAAGGGGAGGGAGCTCATGCTGGTCCTCGAGCAGTCAAGCCAGCTCCTGGCCAGGGCCGAGGCGGGCGTCCCGCCGACCGAGAGCGAGGCCGTGCTCTCGCTCGACGCGCGCCAGGAGCGGATGGCGCGGCTGAGGCTGCGCTACGAGCAGCTCAAGAAGAGGCTTCCGCCTCTGCCGCGCTGATATGACAGGGATGAAATTCGCGGCGGCCCTGGGCCTGATCCTGGGCCTTGCCCCCCGCGCCGCCAGGGCTGAGGGAGCCTGCCCGGATTCCCTTCCGGCCGTGGACCAGAGGCTGGGAAAAGCGGAGGCCTTGCTCGAGGACCTGGAGGAATCAGTGGGCCTGCCAGCGCCCTCCAGGAGTCCCCTGGAGGAATGCCTGGCTCGCTTCTCCGTGGACTCCTTTCTCAAGGACCTCTCCGAGGGCAGGCTCCCGGAGAGCCTGGCCTGGTCCCTGGGCCCCAAGACCTCCGCCCTTCTTTGGCGGCATTACCGCCTCAAGGCCTTCGAGGCCGGGGATCCCGGGCTCTGCGGCCCCTTGAAGGCCCTCCCCTACCGCCGCGACAGATTCTACGACACCCCGGCCCCTGGGGATGGAGACTGGTCCTGCCGCAGCAACTACTACGACATGGCCTTTGCCAGGAGCCTGATCGCCCAAAGCCCGGATTTCGCGAGTGTCTGCCGGGAGCGGATCGCAAACGACGTCCCAGAGCTGGAGCCCCAGGCCGGGGAGCTCTGCGCCCTCATCCGGGAGCGCCGCCGGGAGCCGGAGGCCGTGTGCGCGCGCTTCAACATCCACCACCTGCGGGCCAGCCGCCACGCGACCCAGATCGAGGAGTTCGCGGACTGGGCCGAGAACGTCTGCCCCGCCCTCCTCAAGGCCCTCGCGGGAGACGAGAGCCTCTGCCCTAAGGCGCGTCACGACTACAGCGGGGACAAGCAGGACGACCAGGACTGCTTCGCCTACGCGGCCTTCTCCCGGGCCTTCAATGCCAAGGACCTCAGCCTCTGCGGCCGCCGGGAGCTCTGCCGCCTGATGATGGGGGAGAGGGGCCTTTCAAAGCCCTATGCCGAGGCCCTCAGGGGCCCTCTCTGCGAGCTCCTGGCCAAAGCCTTGCCTCCGGCCCCAAGCCCGCAGGACAGGGCCTACGAGACCCACAGGCGCTTCGGGGAGAAGGGCGGGAAGCTGATGACCCTCCTCTCGGAGTCCCATAACCTGTTGCTTGCGGCCGATGCCCGCATGGCGGATACTGGGCCCGAGGCGGCCTTCCTGCTGGACGCTCGGGAGGAGAGGATAGCCAGGCTCCGCGAGCGCTATCTCAAGCTCAAGGGGAGGCTTCCCCCGTTGTCCGCCTCCTCCGGAGGGCCATGAGAGGCAAGCCCTCGTCTTCTCTCCTTGGGCGCCTGGGAGCTCCCTGGGTGGCCGAGGCCTTGGAGAGCCGCGCCAACCTCCTGCGCTCCTCGCGCTACGGCTTCAGGCGCCACAGGATCATGCGCGAAAGGGATTACGCGCGGACCCTCCGGGAGTGCCGCGGGGGCGCAGCGAGAGCGCTCGCGCTGCGCTCGCGCCTCAGGCGCCTGCTCGGGCTTGAGGCCCAGGCCCTGGAGGGCTTGAACCGCGCCCTGGCCCTCAAGCCCCTCCCGGAGGCCTATGCCTGG
>CAYLZQ010000514.1:0-2040 GCA_964388045.1 uncultured Elusimicrobia bacterium
GCCATCGTCTCCGCGGGAGGGCCTTCGGGCCTGATCGCGACCGTTTCCCCCGCCACCCAGGAGAACACCAAGGCCCTCCTCGCCCATCCCGGGGTGAGGGTCAACATGGTGACCGGAGGGCCCGCGATCGTGAAGGTCGCGATGACCGCGGGAAAGGCCTGCAAGACGATCGCGGCGGGCCCCGGCAATCCCCCGGTGGTCGTGGACGAGACCGCCCTTTTCCCCAAGTGCGCCTCGGACATCGTCACCGGCGCCTCGTTCGACAACAACGTCCTCTGCACGGCCGAGAAGGAAGCGATCGTGACCCGGGCCGCGCGCGGCCCCTTTCTGGAGTCTCTGCGCGGGGATTCCAGGGCCGTCGAGCTCACCCCCTCCCAGATGGAGGCCCTGACCAGGCTCGTGATCGTGGAGGGCGGGCGGGGCTGCCGGGAGCCGAGGCTCAACCGGGAGTTCGTTGGAAAGGACGCCGCGGTGCTCGCCCACGGGATCGGGCTTGCGGTCCCGGAGCCGGCGAGGCTCCTCTGGGCCGAGGTTCCCAACGACCACCCGATGGTCTGGACCGAGCAGCTCATGCCCGTCCTGCCGGTCACGAGCGTTCCGGACGTGGAGGCCGCGATCGCGCTGGCCTGCGAGGCGGAGGGGGGAAACCACCATACGGCCGCCATGCATTCCCTGAACGTGGGGCATCTCACCCGGATGGCGCGGCGCATGCAGTGCTCGATCTACGTCAAGAACGCCCCCACCCTCTACGGCCTGGGGATGGGCGAGGGCTACGCCTCCATGTCCATCGGGACCCCCACGGGTGACGGCCTGACCAAGGCCTCGCACTTCGCCAGGCCCTTGCACTGCAGCCTGGTGGGGTATTTCCGCATCACGTGAGGACACCATGCAAGCCAGCACCGCCATAGGACTCATCGAGACCTCCTCCATCGCCAAGGGGATCGAGGCCTCGGACGCCATGTGCAAGATGGCCTCGGTCAAGCTGGTCAGGACCAGCGTGATCGCCCGGGGCAAGTACACGATCCTGATCTCGGGCCCCGTGGGCGAGGTGGAGTCCTCCATGCGCGCCGGCAGGGAGATCGCGGGCAAGACTCTCTTGGACGAGGTCCTCATCCGGAATGTCCACCAGCAGGTGGTCGCGGCCCTGGACAAGCGCATTCCAGTGGAAAGGCTCGACGCCCTCGGGGTGATCGAGACCAAGGAGGCGATCGCGACCGTGAGGGCCGCCGACGCCGCGGCCAAGGCCGCGGCCGTGCACCTCCTGGAGGTCAGGACCGTGGTGGGAGGGGGCAAGGGCTACGTCGCGATGACCGGGGAGGTGGGCGCGGTGCGCTCGGCCGTGGCGGCCGGGATCTCGGCCGTGCCCGAGGGGATGCTGGTTTCTCATGTGCTCATCCCGCAGCCGGACGCCCAGCTCCTCTCCAGCGTGGGGAAATGAAGATCGTCGTAGGGTCCGACCATGGGGGCTTTGAGGCCAAGGAGTTCGTCAAGGGCTTGCTCCAGAAGGCCGGCCACGAGGTGACGGATTTCGGCTGCTACTCGGCCGAGGCTGTGGATTACCCGGACATCGCCCTCCTGGTCGCGGAAGCGGTGGCCAGCCGGGAGTTCGACAAGGGGGTGCTCCTGGATGGTTTCGGCGGCGCCGTGGCCCTGGCGGCCAACAAAGTCCCGGGGGCGAGGGCGGTGGCGGCCCACGATTCGGTGTCTGCGCGTTTTGCGGCGGCCCACGACGACGCCAACCTCCTCTGCCTGGGCGGAAAGACCCACGGGGAGCTGGCCCTGGCCGAGATCCTCCAGGTCTTCTTCGCGACCCCTTTCGAGGGGGGCCGGCACGAGAGGAGGCTGGCCAAGATCGCGGACATCGAGAGGAAGTATTCCAGGTGAGGCTGGCCCGGGTGATCGGCAGGGTCTTCTGCGCCAGGCAGGAGCCGGCCATCGAGGGCAAGAAGCTCCTGCTCATCCAGCCCTTGCGCTGGGAGGATGAGAAGGAGCTCGGTGAGCCCATCGTCGCGGCGGACGCGGTGGGTGCCGGGGCCTCGG
>CAYLZQ010000515.1:0-2037 GCA_964388045.1 uncultured Elusimicrobia bacterium
CTCGGCGGACCTCTCCCGCCTGGAGCGAATGGCCCGAGCCCTCAAGGAAAAGCCCGCCCTGGTCGAGGACCTCAAGGCCCTCATGGCCAGGGTCCAGGAGCCGGCGGGAGCGCGCCTGAGCTCGATAGGCCTGCACCTGCAGCAGTCCCCCTGGGCCCAGCACGAGATGGGGGACACCCTGGAGTTCAGCGCGGCCTACGGCCTCGACGGCCTCCCAGAGCGCCGCACCGGGCAGGTGCGCGAGACCAGCTTCCTCGAATACCCAGAGGGCCTCGCCGAGGTCAGGACCAGGACAGTCAGGCGCTCCAACGGCTGGCCCTACTCCTTCGTCGGAAGGGCGACCCTGAGAGACTCGCGGGGCTTCTCCCTGGGCTCCATCGTCTCGGCCGCGGAGGGAAATACCGTGGTCGAGCGCGCGACCGTGACCGTGTCCGGCGCCTTCGAGGAGGCCCTGCGCAGGCTCGCGGAGGCCGAGCGGGAGTCCCTCTCCTGCCGCTTCCCCGAGGCCGAGGCCTCCTACGAGAGCCTGGAGGGCTCCATCGGAGAGGGGGCCAGGGCCAAGCCCCATTACCGGGGCCTGCTCAAGGCCTCCCGGAGGGGCAGGGCCCAGGCGGCCAGGAACGCGGCCTCCCTGGCCAGGCTCGAGGAGGCGATCTCCCAGGCGCGGGAGGACTCCTCCCCCGAGCTCTGCAACTACCAGACCCGGCGCGCCGAATCCGCCTTGCGGCTGCTCAAAAACCTGCCGGCAGGCTGCGGCAAGCGCCTTCCCGAGCTCACCCAGCGGCTCGCCGCGATCAGCCGGAGGGCCGCGGACCAGGAGGCCTTCGCCAGGCTCGCGGCCGAGAGCCGCAGGGCCGCCCAGGCCTGCTCCTTCGCTCCCGCCCTGGACCTGGCCGGAGAGGCCCTGTCCATCCTGGAGGCTGATCCCGAAGCGCGCTGCGGCGCCACCGAGACGACGGCGAGGGAGCTGGAGGCCTCTGTCTTGGAGCTTGCGGCCGGGGAACTCTGGCGCGCCGAGTTCGCCTCCAGGCTCAAGGCGGCCCAGGCCTCCCCTGAGGAGCGACTCAATATCCTCAACCCCTTGATCGCCCGGATCTCGTCCTTGAACCTCTCCTCCTGCTATTCCAGGGAACGGGAGCAGGCCGAGGCCATGGCCCTGGCAACCGGGGAGGCCCTGCCCCCTCCGGAAGCGGCCATGGCTCTCAAGCTCCTCCCGGCCGAGGACCTGGCCAGGGTCCAGGGCGAGATTGCCCTGGAACGCCGAAGGCTGGCGGAAGCCCACGCGACCCTGCTCTCCAAGGGCGCGGAGGAAGAGTCTCCTCATTTAGTCCCTCCGCCTCCTCCGCCGGCTCCTCCCCCTCCCCCGGCTCCTACGCAGCCTGAGGTGAAGGCAGCCCCTGCGACGGAAGCAAAGGCCCCAGCCCAGAAAGCCAAGGCAAGGGCAAAGCCCAGGAAGAAGCCATGAGCGGACTGCTTCTTCTCCTCTTCCTTTGCGCGACAAAAGCCGCGGCCCAGGAAACGCCCCCGCCTGCCCAGGCGACCCTGCCGCAGGCCTCCCCTCCCAGGCCTGACTCGAGTCTCGCTGTCCTTGGAACTGGCCTTTGGGAGAACGACCCCTGGCTCAGCGTGACCGAGGTCCTTCCCGGGTCCCTCGGCGAGGAGCTGAGGCTTAAGAGCGGGGACAGGATCCTCGCCATAGACGGCCTGCCTGTCAAATCCAGGGCCGAGGCTGCCGCGGCCCTCAGGGGCTGGGGCGCTCAAAGACGCCTCTCGGTCCTGGTCCTGCGCGGACTTGCGGTGCTGACCCTGGAGGGCCGAGAGCCCGAGCCCCCTCCTCCCTTCAGGCGCAGGCCCGGAGAGCTAAGCCCCCACGAGGCCTTCCTCAAGGAGAAGCGCCTGGCAGAAGCCTCCTCAGCGGCCGGGCTCTCGGTCAAGGAGGCTCCCAGCCTGGAATTCAGGATCCATCCGGGCCAGTCACTCTGGCTGCGCTTCCCCCAGGGCATCCCGGAGAGCGCGGCGGTGGGAGAGGTCTTTTCC
>CAYLZQ010000516.1:0-2032 GCA_964388045.1 uncultured Elusimicrobia bacterium
TTGACAGGAGCGCGGCACTCCTGCACGATTCTGCCGACCGCCAACCTCCGCCGCGCCTCGTGGGAGAATCCCGACCCTCGCTGGAGGTAGCCTGATGCCTATCTGCCGCTCGCTCGCGGTCCTGAGCCTCGTGGCCAAACACAGCCGTGTCAACTTCATCGCCGGCCCCAATGTGAACGGGCCGGTCTCCCTGCGCATCAAGCTCCCGACGGACAAGGCCTTCGACGCTGTCATCAAGATCGCGGGGCTCCAAAAGAGACGCGTTGCGAAGGGCATCTACTGGGTCCGAAACCCCAGGTCCCCGGCCAAGAAGGCCCTCGAGCTCGACATCGATCTCCCCGAGAAGATTGTCAGCATGGAGTTCTCGGGCGCCCCGGTGAGACCGGTCCTCGAAGTTTTGGCCAAATGGGGCGGGATCAACATCTCCTTCGGCGAAGGGCTCGAGGACCCCATCTGGCTGAGGATGGACGCCGTTCCCGTAGGCGACGCGATCCGGGCGATCCTCAAAGCCACGGGCCTCATGGCCTCCCAATTCCGGTTGGGGGGATCCACGATCTTGAAGGTGGAGACCCCGGAGAGCTTCGAGAGGGGAAGGAGCGTCAAGATAAAACCCATCGGCCGATAGGCCCATGGGCCCCGCATGGGCTGTTGAATGCGGGAAGCATAAGGAGGTGGAACAAAGTGGAGAATCGATCAACACGCACCGGGAAACGGATAAGCCCCATAGCTGTCATTGCGCTTACCCTCGTCGCTGGTTTGGGCCGCGGGGCGCGAGCCTATGATTCGCGCAATCACAGTTTTTAGGGTGAGGCTTGTATGCATTCAGCAAACCCATTATGGTCCGCGATTTTGTTCCAAGTTCTCCAACTGTCGTTGACGACAGTCGGTGGATAAGTCTTGTGTGACGGCCCCTCTTTCTAGACGCTATGAGGATTTCCTCAGCCGCGTCTGTGCCGGGCCTTCCCAGGCCCGGCCTAGACGAGGGACCATGGGTTTACTGAAACCTTACTGAGGCTTGACAAAAATAGGGGACTGCAGCAAGGAAAGCGGGAGCGTGTTGGGATGCTTCTTCCCTCAAGCCGGATGATCCGGTCCTTGGGGCGGGGCAGCGCCCTTCCGGCCGCCCTCTTTCTCGCCCTCGGCCTTCTCTACTAGTCCTTGCGCTGCCCCAGCTTCGGGCCGGGGGACAGCCCCCAGCACGTGACGAGCTCCATCACCTGGGGGGTCTCCATCGCTCCAGGCTACCCCCTCTACGTCATGCTGGGGCATCTGGCCTCAAGCTCCCTGGCTCTCCTGCGGCCAACGTGAACGGCCTCTCAGGGCTCCTCCACGCCCTGGCCTCGACCCTCTTCTTCCTCATCCTGAGGCGCCTGGGCCTGGCAACCCTGGCAGCGGGCGTGGCCACTGCCTTCTTGAGCTTCTCCCCCCTCTACTGGTACTACTCCGAGGTGGCGGAGGTGAGGGCCTTGAACGACCTCCTCGCCCTTTCCGCGGCCTACTGGTCCGTAGCCTGGTCCCAGGAGAGGAGGCCGTCCGCCCTCTTGGCCCTGGCAGCTTCCCTGGGCCTGAGCCACCACCCCACCTACGTGCTGATCCTGCCTGCCATCCTCTACTGGCTCTGGTCTCATCCCCCCAGGGACCGGCAGACCGCTTGGTTTCTGGGGAGCGTCATCTTCTTCTGCGCTTTGCCCTACCTGATCCTGGGCCTGAGGATTCAAGCCGGCGCGCCAGCCTACAACCCCCACGAGGCGAGGGCCTGGGCTGATCTCTGGAGGCTTTTCACGCGAGAGAACCTGGGCGGGCCTTTGCGCATGGTGAGCGGAACAGGGATACTCGGCTTCGGGGGCTTCGACGCGGGCAGGCTCCTCCTCCATTCAGGCTGGTTTCTGGGCTCCTGCCTAAGGGAGCTCACTCCCGCTGGCCTTGTCCTCTCCGGCCTGGGAGCCTTCGAGCTGTGGAGAACAAGGCGCGAAGTCCTGGCTTTCTGGGCCCTCTGGCTTTTTGTCTCTTCTTTCTGCTTCATCACCCTGAG
>CAYLZQ010000517.1:0-2032 GCA_964388045.1 uncultured Elusimicrobia bacterium
TGTCCTTTGAGGGCGCGGCTTTTCCCAGTGCCCAGCTCCAGAAGGCGCACCAGGCTGTCCGAAGCCCCGGTGGCCAGGACCTTTCCGTCAGGGGAGAAGGCCATGGACCTCACCCCCCCGGCATGGCCGGTGTCCAGGACCCTGGCCTCCAGGGAGGCGAGGTCCCAAAGAAACGCCCTCTGCCCGGGCCCCTCCCGGTCAGAGCCCCCCGAGGCCAGGAGCCGGCTGTCCGGGGAGAAGGCCAGGCAGCGCACGAAGTCCTTGTGGCCCTTGAGAACAGCGACGCAAGGTTTCGCTGAACCCATTATCTCTCGTCTAGCAAGAGGGGCCTTCACGCAGTTATCCACCAACTGTCGTCAACGACAGTTGGAGAACTTGGAACAAAATCGCGGACCCTAATGGGTTTACTGAATGCATACACCGCGACTAGGCGCAGGGCCCTCACTTGACCCTCCAGGGGCGCCTGGACTTCTCGTAGAGCCCGACCTTGAGGGGCCTGGTCCCGTCCAGGATCGCGTAGTCCGCGGGCCCGAAGTCAAGGCCCAGGAGCTCGGGCAGGAGATCCGGGTCCTGGGAGGAGTAGAGGAGAAGGCCTCGGCTCTCGTCGAAGGGATTCAAGGCCGCGCTGACGAGGCCAAGGCGCCTGCCCTGGAACCGGTAGTCCCTTCCATCGTCGGGCCTGCGCGCCAGGGCAAGGCCTGAGCCGGAGAATCTCACAGGGAGCTTGAGGTCCTGGAAGTGCCTCCTAAGCCAGAGGTTTCCCCTCAGGGTCCCGATCACGACCAGGGTCTTTGCCGAGAGGTCCTCGGAGAGGGCCTCCGTGTCGCTCAGGACCTGGGCCCTCCGGCTCAGGCCAGTCTCCTCTGCGCGGAGGCGCAAACGCTCCGAGAGCCCCTCCCTCTCCCTGGTCGGCAGGATCAAGGCAAAAGGCCCCTGGGATTTGGCCACGGCCTCGATGCCTCCCAGGAAGGGAGGCTTGGGCCGCTCCTGGATCTCCTCCAAGGCCTCAAGGAGCCTGGGATAGAAGTCGAGCAGGGTCTGGTATTTCTCCCGGCTGGATTCATACTCCTTGAGCCTTTTGACCAGGGGCCCGAGGTAGGGAAGCCCGATGCGGGCGTACTTGACCGGCCACTCGGCAGCGGCCTTGGAGTCCAGGTGAAGCCCAAGGAGGCGGCAGGCCGCGGCGAAGGCGATGTGGCGCTGGGCGCAAGAATGCCAGGAGCTCGCGCAAGAGGCGCCGAGGGGGGCGTAGAGCCTTTCTGTCGCTTTGAGCCTCTCGCGGAAAGGCTCGGAAAGCTCCGAGAGCTGGCTTGCCAGGATCTCGCGCCAGAGGTGGGGAGGCCTGATCTGGTGCCAGCGCTGGGGCTTGTCCTCGTAGACCACCTCAAGTCCGAGCAGGCTCTCGACGTGGGGAGTCCCGTCGGGATCCCGGCGCGAGAAGGTGGCGGCAAGAACCGGCTCGGCGAAGGGGGAAAGGATCAGGGTGTAGCGGAGCCTGACCGGCACTCCGGTGTAGGCCTCCAGGCGCTCTCGCACCATCATCCCGGGAATGCGCCGCCTGTGCTCCTCCAGGATGCTCTCCCTCTCAGGGGCCGAGTCCTCGTAGAAACGCATGAAATCCGAGACCCGCGCGAAGTCCGAGAGGAGTAGCCTGAACTCCTCGGCCCCCTCGGGCCCTCCCATGCGCGCCGTCAGATCCTCGGGAAACCAGCCAGGGGCCTTGAGCTCCGGGGGATCCCCCAGGCTGTGGACGAACTCATAGGCCTGAAGGTAGGTCAGCCCCTTCTGACCGAGCTCAGAGAACCTCTCGACCACGGGATTCCTGGAGAAGCGGCCGAAGCGGGCCTGGGCCGAGTTCACGTAGGGGATCTCGTGCCGGTAGAAGCCGGCTAAACGCTTGTCCGCCTCGGCCAGGAGCTGGACCACTCCCAGGAGCTCGAAGCGGGCGTCCATGCGCACCTCTGGAAAGGCCTCGCCGGCCCAGGAGCGGGCCGGAAGCGCCAGGAAAGCCGCCAGGAGGCCGCCTCTCATA
>CAYLZQ010000518.1:0-2024 GCA_964388045.1 uncultured Elusimicrobia bacterium
CCCTGGAGGGCAGGCCCGAGGTCTACATCCAGAGGCTGCTCGACGCCTCCACGACCACGCGGGGCTACAAGTTCTCCGAGATCATGGCCGGAAAGTACGGGGAGCCGGGCGCGGCCCTGATGCTCTTCAGGACCTACCCCCGGGTCCCCTTCTACGAGCAGATCCACGACAGCGTGCCCTTCTACACGGACACCGGACGCTTGAACGCCTACTGCGATATCCCCGAGGCGCTCGAGTACGGGGAGAACTTCGTGGTCCACCGAGAGGGCCCGGAGGCGACCCCCTACCTTCCCAACGTGATCGTCTCTTCCAACCCCTTCATCCGCCCCGAGGACTACGGGATCTCGCGCGAGGCCCAGCATTGGGACGAGCGCACGGTCCGCAACGTCAGGCTTCCCTGGGAGGAGGTCAAGAAGACCAAGAACTTCCTCTGGGAGGCGGGCTACCGCTTCTACTGCCTGACCCCCAAGACCCGGCATACCGTGCACAGCCAGTGGTCGGATACGGACTGGAAGCTGGTCTGGGACTCCAACTTCGGGGACCCCTGGAGAAGGGACAAGCGCCTTCCCAGCCAGGGGGACCACCAGCTCCACATCAACCCCCAGGCCGCCAAGGACATGGGCATCGCGGACGGGGACTACGTCTACGTGGACGCCAACCCCGCGGACAGACCCTACCGGGGTTGGAAGGAGACCGACCCCTTCTACAAGGTCTCCCGCTGCCTGGTCAGGGTCAAATACAACCCGGCCTATCCCGCCAGCATCATCATGATGAAGCACGGGACCTTCATGGCGACCGAGAGGTCGGTCGCGGCCCACGAGACCAGGGCCGACGGCCTGGCCCTCTCCGAGGGCACGGGCTACCAGGCCAGCCTCCGCTACGGCAGCCAGCAGTCCCTCTGCCGGGACTGGGCGATGCCCATGCACCAGACCGACAACCTCTTCCACAAGGCCAAGGTGGCCATGGAATTCCTCTTCGGCGGGGAGGGGGACAACCACATGATCAACACCGTGCCCAAGGAGACCCTGGTCCGCGTCGTGAAGGCCGAGCCCGGGGGCCTGGGGGGCCAGGGGGTCTGGGAGCCGGCCACCACGGGCTACACCCCGGGAGGGGAGTCGCCCCTGATGCGGAGGTACCTGGAGGGGAGCCTGACCAGGATCAAGAAAACTTGAGGCTCGGGAGGACATCCATGAAAGCGACCGAATGCCTGAACGTGGAGCACGGGGTCTTTCTGACCCAGCTCGAAGTTTTAGAGAGGATGCTGCAGGCAAAGGCCTCCTCGGAGTCCCTGCGGGCCGTGACCCTGGCCGTCGCCGCGGCGGTGGAGAAGCACCGCGACCTGGAGGAGAGGCTCCTCTACCCCGCGATCCTCAAGGCCTTCGGCCCTGGCTTTCCCCCCATCCAGGTCATGGAGGCCGAGCACAAGGAGATCGAGAGCTGCATCACAGCCATCGCCTCCAGGGACGTGAACACCCCCTCCCTCGTCCAGGCCTTCATAGACATCCTGCGCGAGCACATCCACAAGGAGATCCGCATCCTATTCCCAATGGCCGAGCAGAGGATCCCGGCCGGGGAGCTGGCGGAGATGGCCTGCCAGTGCGCGCATGCGGCCGGCAGCGAGCAGGCCCCGAACGGGGATGGCCCCCCCCTCTGCGGGCATTAGCCCATGGCAAGAAATCCGCCGGAGAAGAAATTCGAGCCTGAGGACCCCCTGCTGCTGACCGGGGTCTGCCTCCCGGGAGACCGGAGCGGGGAGATGGCCGAGTGCCTCGTGGAGGAGTTCCTCAGGATGGGCTACAGCGAGCTGGAGGCATTCTACTTCTTCAAGAGCCCGCAGTACGCGGCCACTCACAGGGTCTTTCGCGAGCGGGGGGAGGCCTACGTCAGGGATCTCATCGCCCGCGTTATTAAAGAGACCCCCGCCACGCACGGCGGGGGTTTTTGACCGAAGCGGCCGCGGTCGGACGCAAGGGCGAGTGGCGCGAGCCAGACGAGCGCCGAGTCACGAGCGACGCGCCGCAAGG
>CAYLZQ010000519.1:0-961 GCA_964388045.1 uncultured Elusimicrobia bacterium
TTCGACCAGCTCCTCCTGGAGCACGCCCGGAGCCTCGGGGCCGAGGTCCATGAGGGGAGCCCCGCAGTTTCCATCGAGGGGCTGGGGGAGGAGCTCAAGACGGTCACGGTCGACATCCCGGGCAGGGGGCGGATTTCCCTGCGCGCCCCCTTCGTGGTGGACGCGGGGGGGCGCAACGGCCTGGGGCGGCGCCTCTTCGGGAAGCGCCACTACGATCCCTTCTTCAGGAACGTCGCTGTCTACGGGTACTTCGAGGGAGGGCATAGGCTCCCCGGGGAGCGCAAGGGGAACATGCTGGCGGTCGCCTTCAAGCACGGCTGGTTCTGGTATATCCCGGTCTCAGAGGAGCTCACCTCGGTCGGGCTGGTCATGGGCAAGGAGAGCTACGAGGGATTCAAGGGCCTGGGCCCGGAGGGGATCTTGGGCCGCATGATCCCGCAAGCCCCCCTGGTCCAGGAATACCTGGAAAGGGCCCTCCCCTGCCGCCAGGCGCCCTACGACCGGGTGCGGGTGGAGGCGGACTTCAGCTATATCCACTCCCGGTTTTCCCACAACGGGCTCTTCCTCGTCGGAGACAGCGCCTGCTTCATAGATCCCATCTTTTCCTCCGGGGTCCACCTGGCGAGCTATTCCGCGTATCTGGCTGCCGGCGCCATCGCGAGCGTCCGCCAGGGCCGGGAGAGCCTGGAGGAGGCAAGCGTGGTCTTCGAGGGCCTCTACCGCAGGGAGTACATGGCCTTCTACCGCTTCCTCATGTCCTTTTACGAGATGCACAGGGACGCCGAGTCCTATTTTTGGGAGGCCAGGAAGGTTCTGGGGCGCGAGGGGGGCAGCGACATGGACGCCTTCATCAGCATAGTCTCCGGGGCCTCCACGGCCGGGGAGCCACTCTTCGACTCCTACGGCTCCCTGGCTGACGCCATCAGCCTGGGAAAGAAGTCGCTGGAGAACCTCGTCACCC
>CAYLZQ010000519.1:971-2018 GCA_964388045.1 uncultured Elusimicrobia bacterium
TAGGCTGCATCGCCGACGCGCAGGTTGGTGGTGTCGGTCGTCACCGTCCCGGCCACCAGCGGCTGGTCGACCCAGTGCTCCGACGGCTCGTAGGGGGACCGTTTGCCGAACATCGTCACCCGGGCCTCCGGCGGCCTGGTGCCGGAAGGGGAGCTCGAGCAGGCCAGGGGCTTCATGGAGCCGGTCCATGAGAGCCGCGGGCGGTTCTTTAGGGAAGAAGTCCTTGAGGGCTGACGAGCTCGGCTGGCCTCAAGGGACGGGGCGCGCCGGGGCCGGGAGAGCGCCTCCCGTAGGCCCTCTCGAAGAGGGGGGTCGCCATCAGGGTCGTGACGATGGCCATCATGACCAGGATCGCGAACAAGGCCGGTTGGATGAGGCCTCGCTCAAGGCCGATGTTCAAAAGGATGAGCTCCATGAGGCCTCGCGCGTTCATCAGGATCCCCACGGCCAGAGCCTCCCTGGGAGGCTCCCCGCTGAGGCGTGCGGCGAGAGCGCAGGCGGCCCCCTTGCCCAGGACGGCCGCAATGAGGATCCCCCCCGCCAGGAGCCAGAGCCCGGGCGAGTCCACCAGGCCGATCTTGGTGTTGAGGCCGGAATAGACGAAGAAGAGGGGAAGGAGGAGGGAGGTCGTCAAGGGGCCGACCCTGCGGTTGAGCTCGTCGGTGAAGCGCCCGCGGGGCATGGCGACGCCCATCAGGAAGGCTCCGAAGACCGCGTAGATCCGGACATGGTCTGTGAACCAGGCCCCCAGCATCGCCAGCATGAGCGCGAAGGTCAGCACCCCCTGGCTCATGCGCCCCTCCCTTTCGACCAGATTCCCGAGCGGCCTGAGCAGGGGCTTGAGGAGGAAGAGGCAGGCGAGGGCATAGAGGAGGCCGCCCCCGATCGCGACTGCCGCGAAGGCGGGATCGCCGGAGAAGCAGGCCAGGACCACGGCCAGCACGCACCAGGCGGCCGCGTCGTCCAGGGAGCCGGCGGCCAGGGCCAGGGTACCCAGGGAGGTCGCGCTCAGGCCCTGTTCGTAGATGATCCTGGCCAGCATCGGGA
>CAYLZQ010000520.1:0-2014 GCA_964388045.1 uncultured Elusimicrobia bacterium
GTCCAAGATCCAGCTTGGAATAGTGCATGGTCCCTGGCCAGATCCGGTTGAATATAGTGCATGGATCCCCAGGGTTCCTCCTTGGAAGGGAGGGACCTCGGACGGTGGGGTGGAGCGTAGGCTGAGGAGCGGAGCGACGAAGCCGAAGCTCCACCCCACCGTCCGGGCGCCGCCGCCGCGGCCCACCTTCAGGCCGCCGGCCGGGCCGACCCGGCTGCCGCCGGCTGGGGACTCCGGGCATCGGGGGCCAAGTGACATGCACTGTGCATAGATCCATCCCGGGGTGTCCGCACTGGAGCCCACTGTCCGGACAACGCCAATGGAGGCGATCCCCTTCAGGACACCGGTCCGCGCCTTGGCCCCTGAAGGCGCCTGAGGCCTCGTCGGTCATCGAGCCTCCCCACGTCATCCCTGAGCCTCCGAGGCCTCTCTGGGCCCTTCCAGGGCTTCCTGAGGGGACACTGGCTGCCGCCGGGGCTTGTCTCGGAGACGGTAGGACTCGCCCTTCAGGTAATAGACGTCGCCGTGGTGCATCAGGCGGTCGACAAGGGCGCTCGCCAAGGCGGTGTCGTGCAGGACACGGCCCCATTCGGTGAGACTCTTGTTCGAGGTGATGACCGTCGCCCGCTGCTCGTAGCGGTGGGCGATGAGGTCGTAGAGGACAGCCCCCGCGGCCGGATCGGGGGTGAGGTAGCCGAACTCGTCGAGGATGAGCAGGTCGCATCGCTTGTAGGGCCGCAGGACCTTCTCCCGCTC
The DNA here is from genome assembly GCA_964388045.1 of uncultured Elusimicrobia bacterium. Taxonomy (GTDB): domain Bacteria; phylum Elusimicrobiota; class Elusimicrobia; order UBA1565; family UBA9628; genus CAYLZQ01. The sequence continues at coordinate 757 of CAYLZQ010000520.1, forward strand.
CCGGCCGGTCTCCGCGTCCAGCACCCGGTTCAACAGGCCTTGCACGGTCACGAAGCGGACGCTGAGGTAGCGCTGGACGGCGTGCATCCCGATGGCCACACCCAGGTGGGTCTTGCCCAGGCCCGGCGGACCGATGAGGACCAGGGAACGACCTTCCCGCACGAAGCTGTCCTCCAGGTAGGTCTGGAAGACCGCCCGCTTGAGCTCCGTCCGGCAGCGGAAGTCGAACTGCTCCAGGGTGCGGTGGAATGGGAAGCCGGCCTGGGCGACCAGGCGCTTCAAGCGGCCCTCCTCCCTTGCGGTCAGCTCGTCCGACAGCAGGTTCCGCAGCAGGTCCGCCCCTCCCCAGCCCTCCCGGGCCGCCCGGTCGACCCACTCCTCCCAGGTGGCGCGCATGCGCGGGAGCCTGAGGAGCCGGAGCATCTCGTCCACGTCGTTGAACTCAAGCATCGAAGCCATCCCCCTGCACTGCGTAGGCTTCGTAGACGCCCAGCGCCCGCTCTACCTCACTCTGGGTCGGGACCCCTGGAACACAGAGGAGCCTGCCCCGGGGTCGGGAGGCCGGCGCCTGGAGCAAGTTCTCGAGGTATTCCACGCCGTAGGCCTTCTCTTCCGCGGCCAGCGTGCAGGCAGCCGCCACGGCCTCCAACCCGTGCATACGCACCAACTCGAACATCCTCACGATGTGCGGGCCAAAGTGGTCGTCGCCCCGATGGCGGCTGCACACTCCGACGATGTAGGCCGCTACGGCCGGGTGCTGCTGCAACAGGTAGTCTCGGTAGACCATCACTCGGGCCCGGGGCTTCGTCTGCAGCAGTGGCTCGATCAGCTCGGGCTCGAAGGGAGCGTCCCGGCGGCGAGGGTCGACTCCTCTCGGCCTCGGGTAGCTGACCACCAAGCGACCGGCATCGTAGAAGTCCAGCCGGCTCCGCCGCAGGCGCAGGACCAGGGGCCTCTCGGCGAACCCGATGGGCACCTGGAACCGGGTCCCCTCGACCCAGACCTTGCCGTCCCGGTCGGCTGTGACCGGCTCGAAGAGCCCGTACTCCTCCGCGGTTTCTGTCAGTCTCCCGAAGGCGGCCTGCTCCTCCGCGAGCAGGTGACCCGGGACTTGGCCGTGGGCCCGGCTCTTCCGCTCGTGATTCGTCTCATGCAGCCACTGGCCGTTCTGCCGCGCCAGGTCCTCGTCGTTCAAGAACTTGCGGCCCGGCAGGAAGCTCGACTTGACCCACCCCACCAGGCTCTCCACGGCCCCCTT
>CAYLZQ010000521.1:0-1999 GCA_964388045.1 uncultured Elusimicrobia bacterium
CTCGGTCCAGGCGACAGGGCTCTGGAGCCACGACGGGGCGAGCTTCTTCGGGCCAAATGGCTCCGGCCTCTCCGGAGGCCTGATCCCAGGCCTCAACCGGGGGGCCCTGGTCGGCCGCATCGGAGGAGGGGCCTGGTTCCTGCTGGGGGAAACCTCCACCACGACAGCGGTCCAGGGCGGCAACTTCTTTTTGGCCATGTCGGACGACGTCTACACGGACAACGCCAGCAGCATCACGGTGACCTACAAAGTCCTGGTCTCCACTTCTGCCAAGGTCTGGATCGGGGGAAACTCGGCCTTCCCCACCAAGGCCAGCCTGGACGCCAACTGGGCCGGAGGTCAAAAGCCTTTCGCCGGAGAGAGCGTTAAGTTCGACACCGCCACCTTCGATTGCGACTGGGACCTCAGCAACCTGACCCTGGGGTCCCTGGAGGTGACCACCTCCTACGCGAAGGTCCTTAGGCTCGTGGCGCCCGCGGCCGGCCTGCTCAACACCCTGAGCGTCTCCACCCACGTCATCCTCTCGGGCGGGACCCTGAACCTGGGCTCAAGCCACACCTTCACCGTGCAGGGAAATCTCGTGGTGACCAGCAGCGCCACCCTGGACATGGGTCCCGCGGGGGGCCGCCTCAAGAGCCGGGGCCTGACCCTGGAGGGGGGAGCGATCCTCCTCAGCAACGGGGGGTCCCTGGTCACGATGGAGAATCTTCCCGGGGAGGGGCTCTGGCCCTTCACGATCAAGAACGCGACCCTGACCCTGACCAACGCAGGGGGCCTGGAGGTCTTCAACTCCAAGGGGATCGACGTCAGCGGCCCCAAGGTGAACGCCTTCGACTACGTCAGGATCACTGGCAGCATCTTCAACAGCACGGCCAGCCTCGTGATCCACAGCAGCGAGACCTTGAGCGACGAGTTGACAGGCTGGCATTTCTCGACCGTGGTCTCGACCAACGTGGACGCCTCGGACATGGTGGCGGGCTCGACCCTGACTTTCCTCAACTCCTCGGGGGGAAGGTTCGGGACCCCCTTCGAGTTCGACCCAAAGAACGTCATCTTCTGGTCCCCTGACGGAGGCAGCACGGGAACCGTCAGCGGGGTCTTGAGCTACGCGGGCGCCGCCCCCGGGTCCTTCAAGGTCTTCGCGACCACTGACCCTGCCGGGGGCCAGACTGAGCTTAGCTTCACCACAGTGGTTTCCTCCGGGGCAGGCGGCTATACCGTCAGCCTCCAGGCCCCCAACACCTGGTATCTCTTCGGCTTCAAGGGCTTGGGCCTCCTCCCGGCAGGCCAGGAGCCGCGCGGCGGGGTGGGCTTCCCAGGCTCCCTGCGCTCCGAGGCCTTGTTTCTCACCGCCGCGGCAGCCTTGACCGAGAAGAGCATCACGATCGAGGACTGGGGGACAGTCTCCGGAAGCATCAGCTTCGACACCAGCCAGGTGGGGACCGCGCGAGTCCTGGCCTGCCACGGCCTGCCCTGCCTCTCCACCACCACCCTGGAGGCCTCCGTCATCGGTCCCCCCAACCCTCCCGGGGGCGCCTACAGCTTGAACACCAAACCGGCCACGGACTACATCATCCTGGGCTTCGTGGACGTCAACGGCAACGGGGTGCACGACTCCTTCGAGGCCTCGGGTTCCTCCTCGGTCGTGCAGGTGATCGCGCTTGCGACCAAATCCGGGACCGACTTCACGATCTCTGGAGGCTCCGCAGCGGCCGGGGGCATGGTCTTTCTCTCCACGGCCCAGGCCCACGGGGGAATCATCGGGACCTCTGGCTCCCAGGCCATGCTGCGCTTGGGGCTTTTCTCCTCAGGGGATGCCTCCACCCTGAGCGCCCTGAAGGCGGAGTATACCGGGGTCGTGCCCTCGGCGGGCCTTTCCCTGAAGGTCTTCGAGGACAACGGCGACGGGGCTTTGGGGGAGCCGCCGGACATCCTGCGCGGCTCCGTCTTCCTGGGTCCCGGGAGCTCCACGGCCACTGTGCAGTTTTTCTCACCGGTC
>CAYLZQ010000522.1:0-1665 GCA_964388045.1 uncultured Elusimicrobia bacterium
CCGTCCCGTCGTAGTCCACCCCCAGCCCCCCGCCGCAGTCGAGGTACTCGACGGCCAGGCCCGCCTTGCGCAGCTTGGCGTAGACCCGCGCCCCCTCCTTGACCGAGTCCTTGATGGTCTGGATGTCGGTCACCTGGGAGCCGATGTGGAAGTGGAGGAGCCTCACGCAGTCCAGGAGCCCCCTCCCCTCGAGCTCCGAGACCGCGGCCAGGATCTCGGGAGTGGTCAGGCCGAACTTGGCCGCCTGCCCGGTGGAGTACTTCCACTTGCCGCTCCCCTGGGTCTGGAGCTTGGCGCGCAGGCCGAGGGTCGGGCGCACTCCCAGGTCCTGGCCGGCCTTGAGGGCGAGCGCGAGCTCGCTGGGCTTCTCGATCACGACGATCACCCTCTTGCCGAGCTTCATCCCGATCGCGGCCAGGCGCATCATGGACTCGTCCTTGAATCCGTTGACGACCGTAAGGGCCTCCGGGGAGTTCATGGCGAGGACCGCCATCAGCTCCCCCTTGCTCCCCGCCTCCAGGCCGAACTGGTAGGGCTCGCCGGCGTCGAGGATCTCCTCCACCACCTCTCGAAGCTGGTTGACCTTGATGGGGTAGACCCCGAAGTAGCGGCCCTGGTACTTGTGCTCCGCTATCGCCTTCTGAAAGGCCTCGTTCAAGAGCTTGACCCGGTGGCGCAGGATGTCCTGGAAGCGAAAGAGAATGGGAAGCTTGATTCCCCGCGCCACCACGTCGTCCACGATCCTCTTCATGTCGATCGCGACGGACTGGGAGCGGTTGGGGTGCACGGCCAGGTGGCCCTCCTCGTTGATCCCGAAGTACTTGAGGCCCCAGCCCTTGAGGTTGTATAGGTCGGCTGAGTCTTCGACGGTCCAGGGTTTCGCCATTTGGTAGGAGATTATAGATTATTTGTGAGGGCCGCCGACGAAAGGAAATGCGTCGGGCGCCAAGTGCTGGACGCGGGAGCGGCCGTCCAAAATACGGAGGAGGCAGGCTCTAAAATCGCTCAGGAGCGCCCAGCAAAGCCTCCCTGAAAATTTCATACAATTTCTCCAGCCAATGAAGGCCATCCTCCTCCAAGCCTCGGGCGCGGCCCTCAGCGAGATCCCGGTCCCTCCAGTCTCGGAAGGCGAAGCCCTGATCGCGGTGGAGGCCTGCGGGCTCTGCGGCACGGACCTGATGAAACTTTCGGCCGGCCGCCCGGGAGTCCTGGGCCACGAGATCGCGGGACGCATCGCCAAGCTGGACGGCCGGGTCAAGGGCTTCCAGGAGGGCGACAGGGTGGTGGCCTGGCATCACGTGCCCTGCGGGGCATGCCACTACTGCCGGCGCGGGAGCGTTTCCATGTGCCGGCAGTTCAAGGCGACCAACGTGGACCCCGGAGGATTCGCCCAGCTCGTGAGGCTCTCCGAACTTCACGTCCGTCATTCCCTGCTCAGGGTTCCCGACGGGCTCGACCCGCTCCTGGCCTCCCAGACCGAGCCCCTGGCCTGCTGCCTGAGAAACGTCAAGCGCCTGGGACTCGGCCAGGGGGATGCCGCGGCGATCCAAGGCCAAAACACGTATGTCACGGAGAAAGCGGAGTTTGACTTGGCGCTCGAGCAAGCCAAGCAGGACTACGCCGCCATGCAACAGCACGGCGCGCGGCTTCAGCATACGGGCTTTT
>CAYLZQ010000522.1:1675-1957 GCA_964388045.1 uncultured Elusimicrobia bacterium
GGGGCGATCGGACTGATGACCGCCCAGCTTTTGGGCCGGCTGGGGAGCCGAGTGCTGGGCCTCGACCTCGACGAGGCCAGGGCCCAGGCCCTCTCCCCGTGGGGAAAAGGCTTTCAGGAAACGAGAGAGCTGGAAAAGGCCATTCGGGAGGAAACGGAAGGGAGGGGCTTGGATGCCCTCGTCTTCACGGCTGGAACCGCGGAACTCGTGGCTCGGAGCCCGGCATGGCTCCGGGACGGGGGACGCCTCGTTCCGCTACGGCAGCGTCCTCGCCGACCTGCC
>CAYLZQ010000523.1:0-1955 GCA_964388045.1 uncultured Elusimicrobia bacterium
GCTCCAGGGCCTGTTCCGCCCGGGTGAGGTACTGTAGGGCCAGATTGAATTCTTCACGGGCGGCTTGCGGTGCATCCGCCTCGCGGGCACCCATAAGGCCCGCGCGCGCCAGGGTAAGCTGTTGCAGCGGCGGTTGGCCGGCGCAGCCTATCAAGCCCCTTAGAAGAAAGAGTAAGAGCAGCCGTTTCACCCCGTTCATCATCATGTCCTCCCATGCGTTGTCGGACCTGCCTGCTTATGTAACGACCAGAGCAAGAGGTGTGCCGCTCAGCGTTTCCACACCACTTCCGTTTCCTCGGCCCTCAGCGCGCGCCTTGCGCGCAGGTGGGCGGCACCACTTGCTGATCCAACGGTTCTGTACCCTTTTGCCGACAGACCTGTAGGGAAACGCCTGCACCGGGAGGCTCTCACGATCAGAGGTCACGCTCGGATGTTGAAGACCTAGTACAGCTCGTCATGAATAGGTGTCCAAATAAGTGAGAAACTCTCACACGTCATTCCGGCGCAAGCCGGAATCCAGCATCCCTCATACGACTGGACCCCGGCTTGCGCCGGGGTGACGGGAGTCGAATTTGGTTACTTAATTCTGTCGAGCTGTACTTAGAGGGTGCGGTGCGTACGGCAGGGGAACTGCCGAGAGAGGAGGGACCGGACTGCTGGCGCGGCCCGCGAATGCGCTTCAGCTACTTCCACCAAGTCCGTTGGCGTTGACTGCGGAGGCTGCTCTGTACCGCCAAGGCTCCGCAGGAGTTCGGACGAGGTCTTGCTGCATCAGGCTGGGCGTTGCTCGCCGGGAAGGTGCGGGCGATGCACGCCCGCACTCGGGTCCGCAACATGGGTGGGCTGAACGGCTTCGCCAGGTAGTCAGTCGCCCCCCTTTTTGCCCCCTGGAAGGCATCCGCTGTGCCGGGGGCCTCGGTGAGGAGTAGAATGGGCAGGTGCCGCCGACGCAGCCGCGCTCGCAACGGCCGGATCAGGGCGGCCCCCTCCCCGTCCGGCAGGTGCGCATCGATGATCGCCAGGTCCGGGGCCACCTCCACCGCCCGCGCCAGCGCCGTGCGCTGGTCCGGCAGCGTCTGCAGCACCAACTCATCTTCCGCCAACACCTGCCCAATGGCCGCCACCTCCGCCGCATGCGCGCTCACCACCAACACCCGGCCCCCCGCGATCGGCCGCCGCTGCAAGGCCGACGCCGCCGTCACCGCCGGCGCCCCCCCGCTCCCCTGCACCTCCAGCTCCACCCCCTCCACCGCCGCAAACACCTCCAGCTGCCCCCCCTGCGCCGCCACCCGCGCCCGCGCCCCCGCTTGCAGCCGCTCCATCGTCGCATCATCGTGCGTGGGGTCGTGATGGAACAGGGCCAGGCGGCGCACCCCCGCCGCCAGCGCCACATCCGTGGCATACTCCACGGAACTATGCCCCCAGCCCACCTTGCTGCGGTATTCCTCCGCCGTGTACTGGGCATCGTGGATGACCAGGTCGGCCCCGGTGAGAAAGGCGATATGGCGCTGGTCGCCGGGATGCGTAAACCCCTGGCCCTCCGGCAGCCAGAACGGTTCATGATCGGTGACGTAGGCCACCGTGGTGCCGCCGCTGGAGAGCCGGTAGGCGATGGTAGGGGCCGTGTGGTTGAGGTATTGCGTCTCGATCAGCACCTCGCCCACCCGGAAAAAGCCTTCCTCCAGCTCCCGGAAGTGCAGGCGGCTGCGCAGCTCGTGTAGCTTGACGGGGAAGTAAGCGTATTGCATCTGCCCGGAGAGGGCCTCCTCCATGTTGCGCTGGAAGCCCAGGGGGGCATAAATGTTCAGCTCGGTGTCAGGGTGGAAGGCGGGGACGAAGAAGGGGAAGCCCTGAATATGGTCCCAATGGGTATGGCCGATGAGCAGGTTGAGGCGCAGGGGGCGGGAGGCGGTGCGCAGGAGGTGCAGGCCCAGCTCTCGGGCGCCGGTCCCGCA
>CAYLZQ010000524.1:0-1951 GCA_964388045.1 uncultured Elusimicrobia bacterium
AAGGAAACTCTTATGCGCATCAGGACGAAGATCACGCTGCTTGTCACCGGGCTTATGGCCATGGTCGTGGCCAGCATCGTCTTGAACCTCCTCTGGATCGAGCAGCGCCGAGTGCGCGAGGAGTCCGAGGCCCGCATCGACGCCCTCCTCGAGGGGGTTTTAAGGATCGCGCGGGAGTCCCTGGCTTCGCGCGACGAGCTGATGCTCCTGAGCTACCTGAAGTTCCTGATGAAGGAGTACCCGGAGGTGGAGCTGGCCCTGGTCAGCCGAGAGGGGCATACCTCGGTCTTCGGGGCGGGACGCACCGAGCTCTTCTATCGGACGATCTCGGTTTCCGAGGCTGCGGCGGGCTCCTACCGCGAGGTCAGATCCGTCCTTCCCCCGACCGAGCTCTCGGCCACGGCCCTCGGCCCGAAGGCGGTTCCGCCCCGGACCATCATGATCCAACTGGGCTTCTCCCGGGCCGCTCTCGAGCGGCAGGTCCGGGCCGCCCAGGTGGACGTGGCCATGAAGGTCCTCATGATCGCCGGGATCGCCCTCTTGCTGGGCTTAGGGGGCAGCGTCTGGGTGAGCCGGCGGCTGGCTCAGCCGGTGAGCACCCTCGCCATGGCCGCGCGCCGGATCGGGGAGGGGAGGCTGGACACCAGGGTGGAGGTCCCCGGCGGGGACGAGATCGGGGAGCTTGCCGGCCAGTTCAACAGGATGGCGGCCAACCTCCGCGAGCTCATCCGCTTCAAGGAGGACCTGCTCAACACCCTGACCCATGAGCTCAACAACCCGCTCGTGGGGCTCAAGGGCTACCTCCAGATCCTCCAGGACCTGGGGACCCAGCAGTCCCCGGACGAGATCCGGGACGCCTACAAGACCATGGCCGAGGCCGTCAACCAGATGGAGCTCTCCCTGACCAACGCCCTGCAGCTCTTCAAGGCGGACGTGCGCCCAGACCTCCAGCCGGAGCGCTTCTGCCTCAACGACATCTTGATCGAGGTCTTGCGCCTCTTCAGGCCCACCGCGCAGACAAGCGGGATCGTGCTTCGAGGCATCAACGGGGCTCCCCGGGTCTATCTGAACGCCGACAAGGAGATGATCCGCAGGGTGGTCGTCAACCTCGTCTCGAACGCCCTCAAGTACTCGAGGGCTGGGGGAACGGTGGCCGTGAGCCTGGCGGAGGACTCAAGCCAGGTCAGGTTCTCGGTGTCGGATGCGGGCTACGGGATCGCTCCCGAGGACCGCGAGAAGATTTTCCTCAAGTTCTACAGGGCCCCGGAGCGGGGGGGGAAGGCCCATAGGATCCCGGGCACCGGCCTTGGACTGGCCATCTCCAAGAGGGCCGTGGACCTCCACGGGGGGAAGATTTGGGTGGAGAGCGAGGTGGGCCGCGGTTCCGTTTTCCACGTTTCGATCCCTAAGCGGGGAGCCATGCATGGGTAGCCGGATCAGAGGTTCTGATCGGGGCCTCGGGCTAAAAGGCGCCTGGGCGGGAAGGGCCTGGCCGCAGGCTTTTGCAGGCCTTTTCTCCGGGTTGCTCTACATCTGCCTGGTCCTTGCCCTTTTGGCGCCTTGGCCGGCCAAGGCCCAGAGCGTGCCTTCCCTGATCAACTTCCAGGGGCGCCTGACGGACAACCTCAACAACCCCCTCGACGGCAGCCATAATTTCATCTTCAAGATTTATCCCGTCGCAACAGGAGGCGCCGCGATCTGGACCGAAACCCAGCTTGGGGTTTCAGTGGTCAACGGAGCCTTCTTCGTCCATCTGGGTACCGTCACGGCTATTCCCATCGAGGCCTTCACGGGAGCAGCGGCCTTCCTTGAAATTACGGCGGACGGCAACCTCCTGACTCCCCGCCAGCGCTTGGTCACTGTCCCCTACGCCTTCAACGCCAGGCTATTCGACGGCCACGAATTCGCTACCGTTGTTTCCACCGACAGCGCGAATCAGACGATCGCCCTC
>CAYLZQ010000525.1:0-1950 GCA_964388045.1 uncultured Elusimicrobia bacterium
CGAACCAGTTGGGGACGTCCTTTTTCAGGGTGAGCTTGAGCACGGTCTGCTCCCCGGCGTAGTAGGAGGCCCACTTGTCCTTGAGCGTCAGGACCAGGGCGCTGGTCAGGGACTCGGGCGCTATCCCCGCTGGATCCGGCCTCATCGCGATCTTCTTGACCGGGGCCATCACGATGTTGCCGTTGCGGTTTCCTCCCTGGACCATCTTGTAATCGTAGGCCGTATCAAGGGGATCCACGTCCAGCCAGGGGCCCTGGAGGCAGACCCGGAAGCTGTCGGACTCCCACGGCAGGAGGGGCTCTCGAGACTGCAAGGTCACCTGCACGCGCTGCCGGTGGGTGAACCCGGGCATCTGCCAGCAGTCGTAGCCTCCCCCTCCGTTCCGGGGATCCCTCCACCGGCACTCCTCCACCCACTCCCGGCTCATGAGCCAGACCGCCTCCGAGACCAGGGGGTCGCTGGGCCTGAAGGTGAATGTGACGCAGTCCCGGTCGTAGCGGATGGCCGAGGCCTTGACCGGAGCCGCCTTGGCCTGGGCGGCCTGGGCCCGCGCCTGCTTGAGCAGGGCCGAGGAATCCACCCCGCGGTCGAAATCCACGGCGGGCGTCTCCGACCATGCCGGCGAGCCGGCCAGGGCCAGAAGGGCTGCGAGCAGGAGCTTTGCGGCCATGCCTTTTGTCATCGAGTTCCTCCGGGGCTAAAGGTCCTATGCGTCAGGTGGGCCGATTGTACCACAAACGATGTTCGAGTGCAAACCGAAAAAAGCGCGGCTCCCTGGCGGGCTATGCTATAGTATTAGGAGACCCCCGCCATGGACCCCGCGCTGATCCAAAGCTACCTGAAGCAGACCCGGATCGTCCGCGCGCCGAAAAGGCTCCTCACCGCCTTCGGCGCGACGACACTCCACTACCACCTGGTCTCGCCGGTGGAGGACATGAAGGATCGGACCCGCCTGCGGGAGGGGAAGGTCCTCTCCGAGAAGCCGAGGATACTGACCCCGGAGTCCCTCGCGGAGCGTTTCGAGGGCTTCGGGGAGGAGGCCCGCCAGTTCGCGCAGTGGCTCGCGGGAGCCTACCCGGATCTCCTGCGGGCCCTGGAGTACCACTTCAAGAACCAGGGCTTCGCGACCCGGGTGATCTCCGATGGAGAGCAGGAGGTGGCCGCGCGCATCGCGGCGGACCTGGACAGCCGCGAGGTCAAGGACCAGGCCGTGATCCGCTGCCCGGACGCGGCCTGGTCCCTGGCCTTGATGAAGTTCACCCTGGATGAGTCGGCCCGCTCCTTCCCCACCCACGTCCGCGACCTTGAGAGGCGAGGCCTCTTCGACCCGGCCGGGAAGCTCCAGGACCGCCGGCGCCGCGAGATCGAGCGGCTCTTTGAGGCCGCCCCCTCGGACCCGGAAGCCCTCATGATCCTGGGGCGCAAACTCAAGGATTACGGCCTCTTTGCGGAATACGAGGACCGCTTCCTGAGGCTTTTCTAGCCCTCCCCCCCCTGGACCAAAGGGCCCACTAAAATCATGGGCCTTCCGGCCCTGAATATGCTATACACTCCCGGTCTGCCGCAAGACGCAAGACGGCCTCTCGCAGGCCGAAGGAGGTCTCAATGCTCAAACTCTCAAGGCTCGTCCCGGGGCTGCTTGCCCTCGGGCTCCTGGGCCCTGCCGCGGCGCGCGCCGGCGACGCCCGGACGGAGACCCTCGTCAGGCGCATAGTCGTCTTCACCCCCCAGACCCCGCCGGCCGACCGCGTGGCGATCGCGGGCAACCTGGGAGGAAGCGTGGTGCGCGAGCTGCACTTGATCGACGCGGTGGTCATCGAGGCCCCGGAGGCCGAGGTCCAGGCCGCCGAGACCAGGCTGCGCAGGCGCCCGGAGGTGGTCCGGATCGACGAGGACCCCCGCGTCAACTGGCTGCTGGGCTCTCCCGCGGGCTTCGCCGAGGTCCCCTTC
>CAYLZQ010000526.1:0-1946 GCA_964388045.1 uncultured Elusimicrobia bacterium
CGGCTCTATAATGATAGCAGGAGCGCGAGAATCTGTCAACGGGCAAATTTTTTGGTCAGGGCTTCGCCTAAAGGCGAAGCGCAACGGGGGTTAGCGTCCCGCGAGCAGCCCCTCGATCTCGCCCCAGAGCCTCTCCATGGTGATCGGCTTGGGGAGAAACAGGGAAGCCCCGGCCAGGAGCCCCTCCACCCGGTCGCGCGGGTCGTTGTAGTGGGTGGAGGCTGAGATTAGAATCACCGGCGTCTTCTTGAAGGCCTCCATCCTCTTGATCCGCTTGCAGAGGTCGAAGCCGTGGATGTCCGGAAGCTGCACGTCCACGATGATGACCGCGGGCTTGCGCTCGCGCAGGGCCCTGAGGCCCTCCTCTCCGGAGCCCGCCCCCTGGACCTCCACCCCGCGCAGGGCCATCACGTCGATGAAGGTTTCCCGGAAACGGGCGTCGTCCTCGATGATGTAGATCGAGACCTCCGAGATCGTTTTCATGGCTTCCACCTCGAGAGCCTGAGGAGGCCCACGACCAAGCGGGCTGTCAGGCGAGGCACGGCCGGCCTCAGGAGCGGCGCCAGGGCCCTGGCAGCGGCCTCGAGGTCGGGCCTCCCGGAGCCTTCCTCCAGGGTCTTGAGGAGCGCCGAGGCTACCGCGTCGAGCCTGTCCCCCTTGGCCGTCACGCCGAAAAGGATGCAGAGGAGAGCCACGGCTCCGGCGAAGGCAGGCCCCCCAGCGACGAGGCGGCTGCCTCCCTTGGAACCCTCGGGGGCTCGGCCCTGGGAGGAGGAGAGCCCCTCCACGACCACGATGTGGCCCTGTTCGGCGAGCTTCCGGGCCAGCAGGGCATCGGGACTCCCCGGATCCGAGGAGAGGACCCAGGGGCTGAGGATCACGACGTTGCCGTCCTGGGCCGCCAGCCTCAGGGCCTTGAGCGCCTCGTCAAGCCCGACCTCCTCGCCCAAGGGGTAATGGCTCGGTCCCTCAAGCCACGGAGCCACGCCGCGGATCGCCGCGGAGTCGGAGGGGCCCAAGACGGCCACCCGCGGCTGGGGGATGACGGCCCCCGCAAGCCTCTTGGCCAGCCTCCAGATCGGGCCCAACTCCTGGTCGGGAGGGCCCCAGGTCCTCTCCACGAGGGCCTGCACAGCCTCCACCCCGATCTCTTTGGGATCCTGGCCTGGATTAGGGGGCGCAGCCAGGCTTTGGCGGCTCTCCCCGGCGTAGACCCGGTATCCGCGGGCCCTGAGGACTTGCGCGAATTCCTGGGCCCTGGCCCCAGACGCCCTGAGGGTGACGGCGTTGATGAGCGCATAGGTCGCGATCGGGGTGGCGTTGTAAGAGGAAATGGACTCCTGGGAGAGGCCGGCTTTCTCAAGCTGCCCGAGCATGGCCTGGAGGGCGGACCCGTAGGCCTCCAGGTCCACCGTGGAGAGGTGAATGTCCCGCGCAAGGGGCTGGGCGGCGCCGTCGAGCACGACCACCAGTTCCACCGGCTCTTGCATTTCCGCCGGAGCGCCTGCCTGGCTATCGCCCGAGCCCCCCTGGGCCAGCCGCTTCTGGGCGCTCATCAGGCCGAGGGCAGCCCCGGCCGGCAAGGCCGCGGCGGCCAGAAGCCCCAGGGTCTCCGCGGTCCCGGCTCCCAGGAAAAACCCCGCGGCCCAGGAGAGGGCCGAGGAATATAGGCCGAAATACAAGGCTGCGGTCACGAAGACAACGAGAGGCAGCCAGGCCAGGATTCCCGAGGTCGCATGGTGCTCCTCCAGCCGCTCAAGGAGGCTGTCCACCTTGGCGGCCCAGGAGCGCGGAAGGACGAACCTCAGGGAGTCCGCGAGGCCATTGACGATGTGATGCCCGTCCATGGGATAGAAGGGCAGGAGGTTGAACATGGCCATGAGGAGGTTCAAGATCGTCCAAAGGGCCGCCAGGCCTGGCAAAAATCCGCCGATCCCAAGGGCCCC
>CAYLZQ010000527.1:0-1944 GCA_964388045.1 uncultured Elusimicrobia bacterium
TCGCGCTTGCCGAGCTCGAAGATCCACCAGAGGCTCAAGGCCAGGGCCAGCCACATGAACATCTGCGCCAGGAGGTCCGTTTTGAGCAGCAGGGCCAGGGCGAAGAGCATCTCCCCGTTCTGGGGGAAATGAGAGTAGAGAAGGTGCTCGCGCGTCACCAGACCTCCCGCGCGCAGGTAGGCCTGGGGGAGAGGCAAGTGGTAGACCAGGGAATCGTATTGATGCGGAGGGACCCAGGTCGTCCAGAAGACCAGGGCCAGGGGGACCAGGACGGCCCCCGCAGCGAGCGCGCGGTCGCGCAGGAGGCTCAAGCCCGCGGCCAACGAAAGGGCTGCCGGGCGCATCTGGGGGACGGCGGCCACGGCGAGGAGCGCGAGCATCAGGAAAAGGGGGAGGGGACGCAGGAGGTGGAGAGCGGCCAGGAGCATGGTCCCCAGGCTCAGCAGCCCCAGGCCCAGGGTCGCGCCCAGGAGGATCTTCTCGGAATCGCCGGCATCAGCAGGCCCCAGGACTCCCACCAGGGCCCTTCCCGCCCCGGTCGCGATCAGGGCCAGGACCGCGAGCTGCCCCGCGGCCAACAGGCCCCCTGCGGCTGGAGCCCAGAAGTAGCCGGCAGCGGTCAGGAGGGAAAAGAGGAGGCTGGCTCCCGAAACCCAGGCCGGCCAGCTCATTGCCCGCTCCTCATGGGCGAGGGCCTCCCGCGTTTCACTTCTTCCTGGGCTTGGGCGTAAGGATCGCAAAGCGCATGAGGCCCAGGCGCTGCAGCAGGTACTGCCCCAGGAGAACGAGGGTCGAAAGCCCGTAGACCACGCTCCTCATGAAGTTGATCGAGGAGGCCTCAGGAAAGTAGCGCACCGCCACTGGGACATCCCCCAGCCGGAACTGGCAAGCCGCGGCCTGGATCAGGAACTGCTGGTCGAAGACGAAGTCGTCCGAGTTGAGCTCCCAGGGAACGGCCTCCAGGACCTCGCGCGAATAGGCGCGCAGGCCGGAATGCCACTCTCCCAGGTTCTGACCGGTCAGGGAGTTCTCCAGGATCGTCAGGAAACGGTTGGCCAGGTATTTGTAGAGGGGCATCCCTCCATCCAGGGCCTCCCAGCGCGTCCGGATGCGGTTGCCGAGCACCACGTCGCAGACCCCGGCGGAGATGAGGCCGGTCATGATCGGAGCCAGGCGCGCGTCGTACTGGTAGTCCGGATGGATCATGATCACCATGTCGGCCCCGCGCTTCAAGGCCTCTTGGTAGCAGGTCTTCTGGTTGCCCCCGTAGCCGCGGTTTTTTTCATGGGCGATCGTGACCAGGCCCAGGCTCCGGGAGACCTCGACGGTCCGGTCCCGGGAGCAGTCGTCAACCAGGATGATCTCGTCCACCGAGCCGCGGGGAATGTCCCGGACCGTCTTCTCAAGGGTCTTCTCGGCGTTGTAGGCGGGCAGGACCGCGATAATCTTCATGGCTTCCTTAATAAAACGGCTCCTTTCCCCCCGAAAACCCCCGCTATGCGTGGCGGGGGTCTCCTTAAGGTCTGGTAGTATAAAAAATTAGGCTCTCCCCGGGCCACGGCGCAGGCGGAAGACCCGCAGGACCGGGCCGGCCAGGCCCCCCGGCTCCGGCGTAAACTCCTTGACAAGCTCCCCTTGGCGGTAGAGCTCCTGGAAGAAACGGCCCAGCTCTGGCGCGCGCTCCGGCACGGCCCCGTGGCTGGAGGTCACGACGTATTCCACCCCGAGGGCCCGAGCCGCTTGAAGCCCGGCCGCCATGTCGAGAAACGGGATGTCAGCCTGCGAGAGGGACACATGGCGCGGGGTGGAGTGGAGATCTCTCGCCGAACGCTGGATCCGGCAGATCCGGTATCCTCCACCCGGGTGGGCCTCCACCATGCCCTGGTAGAGCCTGGCCCGGGGAGACCCGGCCGCGGCGGGAGTCCGCCTCGCCGAGGTGGAGCG
>CAYLZQ010000528.1:0-1944 GCA_964388045.1 uncultured Elusimicrobia bacterium
GGCGACGCCGGCATGCCGCCAGCTCGTCGCCCCGGCGAGTGGCCGCTTGCGGCCGCCCGCGATTTCATTAAGGAGATTCTCCGCTTTCTTGTCCGCGAAGAGTTCCAGTTTGAGAAGATCTTCCTTTGTCAGCGTGTAGAGATCCGCGATGGACTTGAGCCTGCCTGAATCCACGAGTTGGTCCACCGCGGCCTCCCCCAGGCCCTGGATGTCCATGGCCGCGCGCGAGCCGAAGTGGAGCAGGGTCCTCTTGATCTGGGCCGGGCAGGAGGGGTTGTCGCAGCGAAAGGCCACGAACTCCTCCTCCTTGACCACGGGGCCCCCGCAGGCCGGGCAGGCCTTGGGGGGCCTGATCTCCCGGCCGTCTTGGGAGCTCTCAAGGACCCGCACCACCTTCGGGATCACCTCCCCCGCGCGCTCGATCAAGACCCTGTCCTTGAGCTTGAGCCCCAGGCGGCCGATCTCGGCGAAGTTGTGCAGTGTGACCGAGGAGATCGTGACCCCCCCGCAGAAGACCGGCTTCACCTTTGCCACGGGGGTGACGGTCCCGGTGCGGCCCACCGAGAAGAGCACCTCTTGGACCTGGGTCGCCACCTGCTCCGGGGGGTACTTAAAGGCGATGGCCCAGCGCGGGCTCTTGGCCGTGGCCCCCAGGCGCCTCTGGAGGGCGCGGGAGTTGACCTTGACCACGAGGCCGTCCACCGCGAAGGAGAGCCTGGGCAGCTCCTTCTCCTTGAAGGATTGGTAGAAGCGCACCACTCCCTCCAGGTCCCTGGCCAGGTGCCTGACCGGGGAGACCGGAAGGCCCATGGCCTGGCAGGCCTTGAGGAAATCTTCCTGGGTTGTCACCTCGGGGCCCTCCCAGAGCCCGGTGGAGTGGGCGAAGAAGCGCAGGCGTCTGCCGGCCGTGACCGAGGGGTCCTTCTGCCTGAGGGACCCGGCAGCGCAGTTGCGCGGGTTGACGAAGCTCTCGCGGCCGGCCTTGGCTTCCTCGGCGTTCACCTTCTCGAAGTCGGGAAAGTTGATGAAGACCTCCCCCCGGACCTCGAGCCGGACCGGGGGCCTGCCTGAAAGCCTCAAGGGGATGGCCCGGATGCTGCGCGCGTTGGCCGTCACCTCCTCCCCGGTCTCCCCGTCTCCGCGGGTGGCCGCCCGGACCAGGAGCCCCTTCTCGTAGGTCAGGGCGCAGGAGAGGCCGTCTATCTTGGCCTCGACCAGGAACTCCGGCTTCTCCCCCGGGGGCAGGAGCTTCGCGATCCGGGTATGCCATTCCAGGATCTCGGCCTCGTTGTAGGCGTTATCCAGGGAAAGCATGGGGGCGGCGTGCGCCGCGGGCTTGAAATCCGCGGCCACTGCGCCTCCCACCCTCTGGGTGGGGGAGTCCAGGGTGACGGACTCGGGATAGGCGGCCTCGAGCTCCCTCAGGCGCCGCATGAGCTTGTCGTACTCCGCGTCGGAGATGACCGGGCGGTCCTCGAGGTAGTAGCGGCGGTCATGCCCCGCGATCTCCGAGCGCAGCCTCTCGATCTCAGCCCGGATCTTCTTTGGGATCATGGGCGCGTCTGTCCTTGATCTTGTCGAGGATGCCGTTGATGAAGCGGCTGGAGTCCTCGGTCGAGTACTTCTTGGAGATCTCGATCGCCTCGTCGATGACGACCCTGACGGGAGTCTCGGGGCAAAAGAGAAGCTCGTAGGCGGCCAGGCGCAGGATGTTGCGGTCCACGGCCGCCATCCTTGGGAGCGCCCAGTTCCTGGCCGTCTCTTGGATATGGCGGTCGAGGGCCTCCCGCCGGGCGTGGGCCCCGCGCGCCAGCTCCCGGGCGAAGGCCAGGGCCTTCTCGTCCGCGGGATCCCGGCGGATCACGGCGGCGAGGGCTTCGGGCTCGGGAGTCCCGGAGGTATCCATCAGGTAGAGGGCCTGAAGGGCGATCTCCCGGGCCAAGC
>CAYLZQ010000529.1:0-1943 GCA_964388045.1 uncultured Elusimicrobia bacterium
GGCTCATGGCCCACCAGGGCTATCCTCTTCTCGCGCCTGCCTTGAAGCCAGCGCGCAAGCTCCCCGGGCTCGGCATCGGGCAGGAGCTCCCTGATCTCAAGGCCCTTGACCCCGCCCAAGGCCTTCTGGAGTATCTCGGCCGTCTGCTTGGCGCGCGCCAGCGGGCTGGTCGCCAGAAGGTCCAGGCAGCCTACGGCCCGGGCAAGGCCTCTGGCGGCCTGGCGCATCTTGCGCATGCCCTTCGTGGTGAGGGGGCGCTCGGAGTCGGGCTTTCCCTTCTTGGCCCACTGGCCCCGGTCCCCGGCCGGGGCATGGCGCACGATGAGGAGCTCCACGCGGATATGTTATATTTTGGGCCGGCCTTATGCCAATCTCCGTTGAGGACCGGATCGAGGGGATCTGCCGACGCCTGGGTATAGACGATTGGCGCTTCGTGGAGATCGAGTCCAAGCGCCGGGTGGTCCCCGAGGAGCTGGAGGAGCTCCGGAAGTTCCTCTTCAAGAAAAAGAGGGTCAAGCTCGAGAAGGCCTCCTTCTTCTTCGACCAGTTCCTGGACACCCCGAAGATGGACCTCTTGCGCCTGGGGGCAAGCCTCCGTCTGCGCTACAAGAAGGAGGGCTCCTGCGTCTACCTCCAGTACAAGGGGCCTGGCTTCCGCAAGGACGGTCTCCTCTATCGCTCCGAGTTCTCGACCGAACGCTTAAGGAACGTCCTCATGGAGGAGAGCCACCACGACATCGTCCACTTCTCTGACGCCTCGGTGAGCCGGATCCTGGCCCTGCATGCCCCGCCCGCCATGGCCCGGGCGATGCGCCGGCACCTGGGGGCCCCTGCCCTCGCCAGGATCTCGGCAGGCCCCATCCTCTGCGCCTACCAGAAGGAGAAGTTCCTGGTGGAGTACGGGCCGGTCTTCCTGGAGCCCTCCCTGGACCGGGTCTTCGCCTTCCACATCGGGAGGAAGGGCCCCCATCCCCTCTCCACCTTCTGCGAGTACGAGAACGAGGTGAAGGCCCTGGGGGGAAGCCTGGAGGCCAAGCTGGAGCGCATCGAGGATCTCATCGAGTTCGACGGGGCCCTCTCCCGGGAGTTCGACATCCCTCCCGAGCCTCTGGACAAGTACCACCGCTGCGCCTCCTTCTTCCTGCCCGGGGGCTGAGAAGGCCGGCCTTGTGACACCTCACCTCCCCCACGGGGAGGTGAGGTGAGTTGAGGGGGCCAGGCGCCGCAGGCGCTCGTCCCATCCCCCGGGGGGAGGGGACGAGCAGTGGGGAGGGGGAGGTTATCAGGCCTTGGCGGCGCTGGGGACTTCCTGCCTTGGCGGGGCCGGGGACGTCGGGAGGGGAGCGCGGCTTTTCTGCCTTCCCTCCAGGAGGGTGCCCCGGTAGCCCACCTGGGCCATGGCCTCGAAGAGCATCTGGGACTGGACCCGGGGCTCTCCCGGAGGGACCTTGGCGTAGCTTCCATCCGGCTTCAAAGCCCAGGCCTTCAGGTTGTCCTCCAGGCCCTTGGCCAGGATCACGTCCCTGACATAGCCCTTGAGGGCCGGGTCCTTGACCGGGAAGGCGAGCTCGTAGCGGGTGAAGAAGTTGCGGGGCATCCAGTCGGCCGAGGAAAGGTAGAGCTTCTCCTCCCCGTCCGCGTGGAAGCAGTAGATGCGGCTGTGCTCGAGGAATCGGTCGATCACGCTCAAGACCCGGATGTTTTCGCTGAGTCCCTTGATTCCAGGGATCAGGCAGCAGATTCCGCGGACCAGAAGCTCGACGGAGACTCCTGCCTGGGAGGCCTCGTAGAGCGCCTCGATGATGTCAGGGTCCACCAGGGAATTCATCTTGGCCACGATCTTGCCGCGGCCTCCCTGGCGCTGGATGCGTATCTCCTCCTGGATGAGTCTCAGGGTCTGGCGGTGGAGGTTGCGGGGGGCGACCATCAGGTCCCGGAAGGGG
>CAYLZQ010000530.1:0-1936 GCA_964388045.1 uncultured Elusimicrobia bacterium
GCACGAGGAGAACTCCTCCCTTGAGACCCCCGGCCGAGATATCCCCGAGGGCCGCGAGCCTCTCCTGCCCGCCCAGGGGATAGAGCCTGACCTGATGCTCCGGGGAGTGGCTCCTTCTCAGGATCTTCAAGAGCCTCTCCCATTCCGAGACCCGGGCCGCCTCGGCATAGACCACCAGGGGCAGCTCGGGCGACAGGGCTCCTGGGTCCGCGAGCAGGGTCTCCAGCTCGTAGGCCTGCAGGCCCTGGTAGCCGTAGTCCCCGCCCAGGAAGCTCACGGAGCGGGCGAAGGCGCTGCCTACGGGGGAGATGGCGCCTAGGACCTGGTATGGAATCCCTGCCTTCCGGCACTCACCCTGGACCGCGCGGACGAGCCGGCTTGAGAACTGGGGATGGCCCCAGACCGCCAGACCCACCTGGGCCTGCCGGGCAGCCTCCACCACCTCCGAGGCATCCCTGGGCCTCTTGAGCCTCCGGCAGTAGCCTGAGAGCCAGGCAAAGACCCTCTCGTCAGCCAGGTCCGAGAAGACCATCGCGCACTCCTCCAGGGCCTGGAGGGTCTCCAGGGTCGTCTCCTGGGGCGGGTGGGCCCCGAGTCCGCAGATCTTGACCTCACCTTGCATAGCGATCACCCCCCACAGCCAGCGGCCTCAAAGCAGGACTTGGCGCCAATGCCGGCACATGGATCACGGCTCCTGAGTCCGCAGCCAAAAGCGGGGCCTTGAGCTCCCTCAGGGTGAAACTCACGACTTCCCGCTCCCTCTCGCCTGAGCCGGCCAGGAGGTAGACCCTCTGGCCTCCGGGATAGAGCCCGGCCAGGACCTCGCAGAGGCGGGAGCGCTCCCGAGGCCCCGCGATGCAGTAAACCACCATGGGATCCTGGGGAGACGCGAGGCGGGGACATCGGTTCAGAAAGCCGATGTCAAAGACCCGAAGCCCCCCTCTCGCGGCAGTCCGCCCTGCCTTCGGATCGAGATCCGAGGCTGCCAGGCCCCAGGCCTCCTCTGTCAGGGAGACCGCAGCCACAGCCTCAAAGTTGATCCCCTTCTCCCGGCAGAGGGTGACCAGGTCATTGGCGATCCTGCGGTAGATGAAGGGATGGATGCGGGTCACGAAGGCCGCGGCCCTGCCGGACCTGAGCTCAGAGACCACCCGGCGCGCCCGGCCCAGGGCAGGCTCGCCCAAGGCCCTCCTGACGGCCTTCACCCTGCCGGGGAAGAGGGCCAGGAACTCCGAGACCTGAGGATCCCCCACGTTGTTGTAGAGGACCTGGCAGCGCGCCAGGGCCCTCAAGCCCTCCACGCTGATCTGTGTGGGATGGCGTATGCCGATCCCGCACAGGGTGATCCGGGGCATGTCTTCGTCATGCCCGGCCGGGAAGGGATCCTCCAGGACCTTGCAGGCCAAGGCATAGAAAGAGGCCTTCCGGGCCAGGACACCCTGGGACTGGCGGGAGGCGCGAAGAAAATGCCCTCGCGCCTGGCCATGGTGCCCCTGCCTGGAAAGGATGAAGCCGCGCAGGAGATCGTCGTAGGGCCCCTCCAGTGGCCTGGCCTCGAGCTCCCTGAGCGCTGGCTCTGGGTCTTGGAGCATCAGAACGAAGAGCCTCTCGTAGCGTGTCTGGGCGCAAGGCAGGAGGCGCTCGGAGCGCTCCAGGTCGGCATAAGCCTGGGCCAGGCGGTTTTGCACCAGGTAGAACCTGGCCCTGCGGGAGAGGAGCGCCGGGTCGTCTGGACTCCTCCTGATTGCCCGCGAGATCGCGGCCAGGGCCTCGGGATAGAAAGCCTGGTCAAAAAGGATGTTGGCGGCCAGGAGGTGAGGCTCCGGGGAGCCGGGCAGGAGCCTGGCCATCCTTCGGGCGTCCTCCAGGGCCTCCCGGTAGAATCCGCTCCTGTTGAGGGCGTCAGCCCTTTGGGTATAGACCCAGGCCGAGGGCT
>CAYLZQ010000531.1:0-1934 GCA_964388045.1 uncultured Elusimicrobia bacterium
CCGATCACGTAGACGGCGTTGACGTCAAGGCCAAGGCCCGGGGTGGTGTAGCGGCCGGCCCCGCGGTAGGCGGTGGGGGTCAGGACCACCCCCGAGATCGCGGCAGGGGGGATGCGGCGCTCGGGCTTGGCCTCGGGGGGGGCGGCCTTTTCGATCACGTGGAAGACCAGGCGCACCTGGCTTGTGGAGGCCGCGATCGTGAAGAAGTCGGGGGGGACGGGGGAGTCGGGGATCTCGTAGAGGGCTGGTTTCACCTCCTCGAACTTCTCCAGGCCCATGAGGCTTTCCACGTCCCTGTCTATGTCCGAGCGGGTGAAGAGCAGGCCGCGCCGGGCGCTGATCCGGTCCCTCCAGGCGTAGTCGGAGAGGAGCCGGGGGCCAGAGAAGAAGAGGACCTCCCCGATGACCCAGGGGCCCTTCTCCAGGGGCAGGGGGGGTCCCAGGATCGCGGGGACCGTGGGGGAAGACACGGAGACCTGCGGCGCCGCGGGAGCGGCCAAAAATGGCAAGACGAAGAGAAGGGCGAAGTTCCTCATGCTCTCAGCCAAGGCCAGCAGGGCATCGCGAGCCGGACCAGGAGGTTGGCGGCAAGCCCCGCCCCCAGGTCGTCCGCGACAACGCCCCAGCCGCCCGGCAGGCGCTCCAGCCAGCGGACCGGCGGGGGCTTGGCCGCGTCCAGGGCGCGGAAGAGGACGAAGCAGGCCAAGAGCACCCTGGGAGTCCTCGGAAGAAAAGCCACCGCGGCCCAGTAGCCGACCACCTCGTCGAGGATGATCCTGGGATCGTCCGCGCCCAGGGCCCTCTCCGCCCGGCCGCAAACCCAGCAGGCGGCGAGAGAGGCCGCGGCCAGGAAGAGGGCCAAGGGAAGAGTCCCCTCCGGAAGAAAGGGCGCCAGGGCCAAGCCCTCGGCCGTTCCGAGCAGGCCAGAGCCGGTCCAGCGGCCCGGGCGCAGGGGCGCGGGCAGTGCCGCGGCCAGCTTCACGGGGATGCAGCTCGAATAGAGTCCGGTGGCAAGGGCGGTGGTCAGCTCCATGAGTTCTCGAGCATCTTGCGGGACTGGCGGAAATAAAAGAAGGCGGAGCTCCAGGCTGCCAGGACGCAGAGAAGGGTCAGGTAATAAGGCAGGCGCAGGAGCCAGCTTGGAGCCCCCCAGAGCTCGCCCAGGACCAGGACGCCCAGCATGGCCAGGACTGAGCCGCTCTGCACCCCCATCTTCCATTTGCCCCAGCGCTCGGCGGCCAGGACCTTGCCCTGGGCGCCGGCCAGGACCCTCACCCCTCCGATCAGGAGCTCGCGGGCTATGATCAGGAAGACTCCCCAGAGGGGGATCTCGAGGTCCCGGGTCCGGATGAGGGCGAGCAGGGCTCCCAGGACCAGGATCTTGTCCGCGATGGGGTCGGCCACCTTGCCGAAGGGGCTGATCGTGCCGGTCGCGCGCGCGACGTAGCCGTCGATCCAGTCCGTGACCATGGCGGCCAGGAAGAGCAGGAAGGCGGCGAGATGAAAGGAGGGCCGGCTCTGCATCAGGGCCGCGAACATGGCCAGGGCCAGCACGATGCGCAGCATGGTGAGTTGGTTGGCCAGGTTCATGGGCTAGCCGGAGGCTCTATCCTGTACTCGCCTTCGGGTCCCGGGGAGGCCAGGAGAAAGGGGCCGCCGTTCAAGGTGAGCCTGAGCTTGTCCGGGTCCGAGGTCTTCAAGGCGATGAACCTCTTGGCCTTCCATTCCTGCCTCGCCCCGCGCGGCGCGCGCCCCTCGAAGCGCAGAGCGCCGTCGGGGCTCACACTGAGCCAGACCTCGTCCTGCAGCTCTATGACCAGGTGGGGCTCCGGGGGCGGGGCCAGGGGCTGGAGGGCCGGGGGAGGAGCGGCCGGGGCAAGCCCCTCGGAGGGCTCTCGGTCCGAGAGGGTCCAGAGGGCGAGGCCCGCGGCGAG
>CAYLZQ010000532.1:0-1929 GCA_964388045.1 uncultured Elusimicrobia bacterium
TCTACATCATCACCTCGGGCCAGGTCAGGATCATCCACAAGGAGGACGACCGCGAGGTGGTGGTGGCCTTCCTGGGCCGCGGGGAGGCCCTGGGAGAGGGGGGGCTCCTGACCGGCCATAGGCGCAGCGTGAGCGTGAGGCTCGACACCACCTGCGAGTTCTTGAAGCTTTCCCGCAAGGATTTCGAGGCCGTGCTCCAGGAGTCCCCAGGGGTCCTCCTGCACCTCTCGCGCCTCCTGGCCCGGCGCCTGGCCGCTCCCCAGGCCCTTGCGCACCGCAAGAGGCAGGAGGCGGCGGCCCAGATGGTGGCCTTGAACGCAGCCCTGGGCCGCATGGACCGAGTGCTCCTCACGATGCACCTTTCCCTCCAGCTCCTGGAGCAGACCCGCAGGCGCGTGGTCCTGGTGGACATGAACCCCGACTCGGGCAGCGCGGCCAGGAGGATGGGCCTCAAGAGCCAGCAGGTAAGCGAGGAGGCCATCCGGGAGACCAACCTCCGCGATCCTGCCATGATCAAGACCCTGACCCAGCAGCATCCCTCGGGCCTGGCGGTCATGAACCTTCCCGCGGCGACTCTGGGGGGCAGGCTTTACGGAGCCCTCTACCTCTTCCTCAACCACCTGCGCGAGATGCACGATTTCGTGCTGGTGGCCTTGAGCGGAGAGCTGGGGGACGTGGAGAGGGCGATCCTGGCCGAGGCGGACCAGGTCCTCCTGGCCGGCTCCCCGGCCGCCAGGCCCCAGTTCCGGCAGCTCGAGGCCGAGATACTCGCGCTCGTGGAGCCCAAGAAGCTGCTGCGCGTCTGGCTGGGGGAGAGCGACTTCGAGGAGACCGGCCTGCGCCTGCCGCCGGCAAGCCAGGTGGTCCCCTGGTCGGAGGCGATCCCCGAGGCCTTCGAGAGGACCTCGCCCTACCAGGCCTTCGAGGGGCACCCCAAGTCCCTGCGCGGCATCGAGCGCCTGGCCAGGCGCGTGGGGGGGCTCAAGGTCGGGGTGGCCTTCGGGACCGGGGCGGCCCTGGGCCACTCCCTGATCGGGATACTGAAGGTCTTCAAGAGGGAGGGTATCCCCATCGACCTCATCGCCGGGACCTCGGCCGGGGCCCTGATCGCGGGCTTCACGGCCCTCGGGATGGAGCCCGAGGAGATCGAGACAATCGCCCTCGGGATCGACAAGGCCTGGGTCTACGAGAACCTCTTCTGGGACCTCACCCTGCCGCGCTCGGGCCTCTGCGCGGGAGAGACCATGCTGCGCTTCATCCGCTCCTATTTCGGCACCCGGGAGTTCGCGGACCTAGAAATTCCCTACGCCTGCGTCGCCGCCGACATAGAGAGCGGGGAGGAGGTGGTCTTGAGGGAGGGGAGGTTGGCCGAGGCCATCCGAGCCAGCTGCGGGATGCCCCTCATCTTCTCCCCGATCCGCCTCCAGGGCCGCTACCTGGTGGACGGGGGCCTGGTCAACCCCGTGCCGACCAGCGTGGTCGCGGACATGGGGGCCGACATCCTCCTGGCCGTCAACCTCACGATGCCGGCCGCGGACCGGGAAACCAGGCTCAGGGCCCGGCGCATAGCCGAGAAGAGGACCCTCATCAACGCCCCCCTGGACCTCCAGAGCCTCAAGGAGCTCACCCTCCCTGAGGTCCTCAAGGCCCCGAGCATGCTCGAGGTCTTCTTCCAGATGCTCTACACCATGGAGTACGAAATCGCCCAGTCGCGCGTGGAGGTGGCGGACGTGGTGATCTACCCGGACCTCAAGGGCTTCGCCTGGACCGACCTCCACCGCGCGCGCGACCTCATACGGGCGGGCGAGCTCGTGGCGGAGCAGTACGTGGGGCCCATCAAGGCCTTGATCCCCTTCTTCGCGGACTACTGCCGGGTCCCCATCAGGCTCGCAAGCTCCCTGAAGTCCTGAGACGCAACTAACGCTCATG
>CAYLZQ010000533.1:0-1928 GCA_964388045.1 uncultured Elusimicrobia bacterium
CATGCACCCGTCGAAGTCCGTGGGCAGGGTGAGGGTCAGGGCGCCGTTGGCAATGGGCTGGATGAGCTGGGGGGTGGAGACCTTGTCCTTGGGCAGGATCACGATGGCCGGGATCCCGGCCGCGGCGCAATAGGCCGCCAGGGCCGCGGAGGTGTCCCCGGTCGAGGCGCAGGCCACCGCGGGGATCTCCTGGCCGTCGGCGATCATCTGCTTGACCATGGAGACCAGCACGGTCATCCCCAGGTCCTTGAACGAGCCGGTGTGGCTGTTGCCGCACTGCTTGACCCACAGTTCCTTCACCCCGATCTCCCGCCCCAGGCGCTCGGCCCAGAACAGGTTGCTCCCCCCCTCGTACATGGAGACCACGTTCTCGTCCGCCACGGCCGGGCAGACCATCTCTTTTTTGCCCCACACCGAACTCCCGTAGGGGAATTCCGTGCGCATGTACCGCTGGTCGAAAAGCTTGCGCCACTCGGAGGCCGGCCGGCGGCGCAGGGCCTCCATGTCGTGGCGCACCTCCAGCAGGCCGCCGCATTGGCGGCATTCGTAGATGATCTGGTCGAGCGGATAGCGCTCGTCCTCGCAGTGCAGGCACTGGAACCAGGCGCGATAGGGCATCTTCTCTGTCCGCAGTGAGAACAGCAGGTAGAATTTATCTCAGTCCCCCCGGCTCGGCAAGGAGTACAAAAAAACGGAGCCGGCTAGTGCCGGCTCCGCCCGATCCGCTGCCCTCGGGGTATTCAGCCGAAGAGGGCGTCGATCTCGTCCTGGGAGATATCCTGGTCGCCCTGCTTGGCCCCCCTGGCCGCCTCTCCCTGTTTCCGTCCCCCCTTGGGGGCGGGCTTGGGCGGCGGGGCCTTGGCCTTGGGCAGGGGGGCGGGCTTGGGCGGGGGGGCCTTGGCGGGCTTGGGCGGCGGGGCCTTGGCCCTGGCCGGCTTTGCGGGCTCCTCGTCCCCGTTCAGCAGGGCGGACAGCTCGTCCTCGGAGACCTCTTCTTCCTCTGCTTCCCCCAGCAACTCGCCCAGGTCCACCTCCTCCTCTTCGCTGCCGCCCTCCTCTGCCTGGGCGGTTTCAGAGGAATCCGCCGCGGCCTCCTCGTGCTTTTCCAGGGCCTCGATGAGTTCGGAGAGTTCGTCCTCTTCCTCGGTGGCGGTTTCCGCTTCCGCCTCTGGCTCGAGCTCGACGACCTCCTCCTCCATCAACTCCTCCAGGTTCTCGGCCTCCAACTGCTCCAGCTCCTCGCCGGGGGCTTCTTCCTCCCCTTCCCCCTTTTCATCGAGCAGGGCCTCGATGTCCTCCTGGCTCGGCTCGGCCTCGTCCTGCTCCTCGGTGCTTTCGAAGAGGGAATCTATACCCCCATCCGCACCGGGAGAGGCGGTCTCTTCCCCGGACAACAGGGCCTCCACCTCGCCCTGGGCCACGGTGGCCAGCACCAGTTCATCCTCTGTGGATTCATCGGCGGGCAGCTCCATCTCCTCCTGCCCTGCCAGGCGCAGGCCGAGCTGGGCGAACTCTTCCTGCAGTCGCGCCCAGCGGGCCGGATCAGCCTGGGTCCCGGCCAGGAGCCGGGCGCTGTTCCGGGCGTAGCGGACCAGGTGGTTCACATGGGGGAAAGCGTCCTCAAAGACCGTCAGATAGGCCCGCGCCTTCTCGTCGCGGACCTCCTGCCTGATCCTGTCGAACCACAGGTTCTTGAAAAGGGTCGCCAGAGCCTCCAGCGCTTCGAGCTGCTCCACGGCGCGGCGCAGATCTTTTCTGTCCATAATTCGGTCCTCGGCTAGCGGATGGTCTTCCCTCACCTGAGCAATAAACATGCCTCGACCGGGGGTAGGTACCTATTGCTGTGTTTCAATACCTCTGCGCAATATGTAGTATGGGGCCTCTGTTTACCCCGGACCAGCCTGGCACTTTTTTCCGTGGACTTCTCG
>CAYLZQ010000534.1:0-1923 GCA_964388045.1 uncultured Elusimicrobia bacterium
AGGCCGCCCTGCTCATTTCCAGGCTGGCCAAGGTGGCCCAGGCCGCGCGCATGGTCGAGGGCATGAGCAGGCTGGGGCGCCTGATGCGCGGGCTCTCGGTCTTCGCGCGCATGAGGGTGATCAGGCCCCTCTTCCACTTCACTGGCAAGGTCTTCATCAACGTGGCCAGGAACATACGCACCACCCTCGGACTGGGGGTCAACACCAAGGAGGCCTTGAGGGCCGCCTACACCACCAGGGCCTTCTTCACCAAGGTCCTGCCCAACACCCTCCGCTTCCAGCTCAGGAACGTGGCCACCATGGCCGCCGCCAGCGCCCTGATCCAGGTGGGCATCCACGGGGTCTCCGAGTGGCAGCTCAAGGGGAGCTCCCCTTTCAAGGACACCGGGGACGCCATCGTCCAGGGCCTGGCAGGGGGCGCGAGCTTCGGGGCCAAGGCCGGCTGGGTCATGCTCTTCAACCCCCTCCCCACCTCGGCCCTGGGTCGGACCGGGGCCCAGGGCCTGGTGCGCGGGGTCGGGGAGAGCGCGGGCCCCCTTGAGTGGACTGTCCAGCGCTTCGCCCGGCTCTTTTCTCGCAAGCCAGGGCCCGCCTCGGTGGCCGAGGCCGGGCACTGGAGGGCCTGGTCGGCCGGGGCCGAGGGGATCAAGAGCGGCCTGGGCTACGGGGCTGCCAGGGCCGGGCTCTACGTGGGCCAGTTCGTGGACGGGGCCCTCAAGTACTTCCTGGCCGCTGAGGGAAGCAAGGAGCTCTTCCTGGCCGGGGCCTACGGGATAGACTCTCTTTCGAGGTCGGAGAAGTCCAGGGACGACTTCGCGGCCTCAGGCCATGTCAACAGGCTCATGATGGCCCAGGCCTGGGGGGCCGCGGCCCAGCAGGTCTCCTGGCTGCTCCTGCCCACCCCTCCCAACACCGGCCGGGAGGACGCCCGGAAATACCTGGATGGCCAGAGGGGGCTCAGGAGGCTCGACAAGCAGGGCAACCTGATGCGGGTGCTGGAGGAGCAGGCGGCCCTGGAGGGCAAGATCTACGTGTCCAAGTCCCTGAGCCCCGTGGATCTTCTCATGCACTGGAACGTGGGGGAGTTCTTCTCCTGGGCCTGGGGCAACACCGGCGGCAGGCTCCTGGGCGGAAAGCCCGTGGAGAGGCCCAAGCACACCATCGAGGTCACCCCCGACATCCAGGCCCAGGTCTTCGAGAAGCTGGCCAGGCGCCTGGGGAAGGATTCCGAGAGGTTCAGCCTCCAGGAGCTCATAGCCTTCCGCTCGGCCGGAGACGAGCTCTTCAACGCGAGCCGCTCCCTGGAGGAGGTGCTCCAGGTCCTGGATGCCTCTTCCGAGGGCGCCTCGGACCGGGCCGGCGAGCGCAAGGCCATGAGGATGCTGCTCCTTCCGATCCTCAGGGAGAAGTCGGACGCGATCCTGCGCGAGCGCCTCTCAAAGAACAAGGAGCTCAGGACCAGGATCTACGAGGGGGCCAGGAAGGGCGAGAAGGAGATCGAGATAGAGGGGGCGACCATCAAGAACCCGGAGGTGGTCAGGCAGCTCCAGGACCTGGCCGCCTGGTCCCTGATCGAGACCATCCCCCTGCGCGGAAACGCTGAGGGGCTGCTTCGGCGGATCGAGGCGAGCCTTTCCACCACGAGCCCTCTGAAATCCAAGGTCGAGGTGCTCAAGGACGCGATCGCGGGCAGGATCGCCGAGAGGGTCTCCCAGGGAGGGGGTCTCTCCGCGGAGGAGATCTCCAGGATCGCGGCAGAGGAGACGCAAAACCTGATCTCAGGCTACGGGTCCAAGAGGCTCTCCTCCTACCAGTGGGCCCTGGAGCGCCATCGCCGGTCCCTGGAGGGAGGGGCCCTGGACCGCTACAACGCTGAGTCCTTCGTCAAGAACGCCCTCTCCGGAAAATACAAGGACGTCAGCT
>CAYLZQ010000535.1:0-1919 GCA_964388045.1 uncultured Elusimicrobia bacterium
ATCCATCTGAAAGGCGGTCAGCCGGGGGCTCTGCACCGAAATGTCCCCCTTCAACTCCGGCCACAGACCAGCAGCTCTGATCGAACCTGAGAGGGGGCCGGCCAAGGGGAGATTCATTCGCTGCGGCAGGGCGAGTTGTGCGAGCTCAACGCCCCGCCACTCGAGTGCGACCTCGACCCGGCGCGGAAAGGTGACTGTGCCCGTGGCCTGCAATTGACCGCCGCCTACAGTCGCCGTAAGCCTCTTCAGTCGTGCCTGGGTGGATGAGCCCTCGATGACCAGCGAGAGGTCGTCGATCCGTTCACCCTGGACGACAAGCCCGCGAATATCGATGGAGCCCTCCCCCCGCAAGGCAGACCAGGGCCCCTCGAGGGCCGCACTGAGGGTCAGTTCACCCGCCAGCGGCAGCGGGAGAAAGGCGGGAAGCGTCGCCAGGTCCATATGCTCCACTCGCACCCGCAGCCCAGAAATCGCCAGGATCGGAAACGGAGCGGCCGGGAGGTGCAGGCGGGTGAGCGGTGCAGCGAGCTTCACATCTCCCACGAGATGGTAGCGCGCACGTCCCTGCGAGGCGCTGAGGGAGAGGAGTTTGACCTCCGAGTGCGCAGCCGCGAGGCTCAGGCGGAGGTGCTCCAGGCGGAGATCCTGGTACTGGACGTTCTGAAGCTCGAAATCCGCTTCGACTCGTGGCTGCCGAATATCGCCCTGTACCTGAAATGCCAGATTGGCCGCTCCCCGCATCGCTGGTAACCCGAGGGAGGCGAAGAGCTGAGCGCCGAGAGCCGCCTCAGCAGTCCCCGAGAGATGAGTCTCGCCGCCGAGGTGCAGCGTTCCTGCTAGCTTCCCCTTTGCCCCGTCCAACGCCCATGCGGTGTCATCGAGCATCACCGTGCGATCCGCATAGCGGAAACCCGTCGTCAGGGAAAGCGGCAGGGGGAACCGTTGCCTCGCATCAGAAGTCTGCACAGCGGGAGGCGCGAGCGTCAGGTGCCCCTGGGCCCGCATGCGGTCGAGATCAAAGGTTGGATCGATGATGGCCACATGCCCCGTGACACGCCCGGCCAGGGGCGGCGTGGCGACGCCAGCCAGGGACAACAGCTCAATGATCGGGAGATCCGACAGCTCAAGCTGGATGTCCAGACGGGGGCGTTCCGGGTGGGATTGCCCCAGCTCTAACACGCCTGTGCCCAGGACCCTTCCATCCAGAACCCCAAGCGCGGCGCGCGTGATCCGAAGGCGCTGCTGGCTCAGACTCAAGCTGGCACTCAGGTCTGTGAGGCTGAAGGGGCCCAGGCCAAGCTGCTCCCCCTGCAGGCTCAGGTGCAGCTCAGGATGTTTCATCGCCCCCTCGAGAGATCCCTTCAGGTTGAGTGTTCCCAGAGCCGGAGGAAGCTCAGGGACGAAGGCGGAGGCGAGGGTGAGGGGGACATCGGCCTCAAATTGCGCTTCTATGTGCTCACGCTCCACCACCCCTTGACCGACCACCGTGAACTCTGGGGTGATCGCGCGGACCTCTCGGAGTGTCATCCGATCCTTGAAGAGGTCTACAGAGGCAATTGTTTGCAGCAGGCGATGGCGCAGGCGATCCCGGCCGAAGCGGTAGCCAACCTCCCCCTGGCCATTGGTCAATTCGACATGGAGGTGCCGTGGTCGGTGGGTAAAGGACGCTGCCAGTGTGACGTCGTTCAGCGTCGCCCGGACCGGCTGACTTGTCATCGCCGCAGTAATCATCCCCTGTTGCAGTACACAGCGGCGGATGATCACGTTCCACGGGGAAGGCTTGTCGGGCTCGTCCTTTTTGCGGAGTCGGAACAGCTCCTCGATGTTCGAGCGATTTTCAGCGTCGATCTCGTATCGTACGACGGCCTCGGAGCCGAAAACCTCCGTCAGGACCACCTGTCGTTTGAGAAGCCGCCACA
>CAYLZQ010000536.1:0-1918 GCA_964388045.1 uncultured Elusimicrobia bacterium
CAGGATGCTGACTTCCCAGCCGGCGAGCGGAACGCCGAAATCCCGCTTGAGGAGCAGGGAGAGGGAGTAGGGCTCGGGCCCCGAGGCGCAGCCCGCGCTCCAGAGGCGCAGGCGCCTGGAGGAGCGCCTCCTCTCGAGCAGCTCCGGCAGGACCTCCTCGCGCAGGGCCTTAAACTGCTCCGGGTAGCGGAAGAAGTAGGTCTCCCCGATGGTGAGCTCCGCGACCAGCTCGTCCTCCTCCTGGGCGCCTTCCCGGCTCGAGAGGAGGCCGAGGTAGCTCGCGCAGTCCCTGAGGCCCAGCTTCTCCAGCCTCCGGGCGATCCGCGCGGAGAGCTCCGAGTCCTTGTCCTGGTAGTAGGCCAGGCCGGTGGACTCGATGAGGCGTTCCTTGAGAGAGGAGTAAGCCGGGTCTCCTGTCAGGGTCTCCAGGTCCTGGGTCCTCATGGCCCTTCCTCTATAAACGGCTCCTTTTCCCCCGAAAGCTCCCGCAATGTGGCGGGGGTCTCCTGATGAAACGGCTCCTTTTCCCCCGAAAGCTCCCGCAATGTGGCGGGGGTCTCCTGATGAAACGGCTCCTTTTCCCCCGAAAGCCCCCGCAATGTGGCGGGGGTCTCCTTAATTAGTGCTTCCAGCCTTTCCTGCTCCAGGGCCTGGAGCTCAAGGATGCGCCTGCGCTCCTCCGCAAGCAGGAGCCTTTCGAGGCAGAGCACGCAAACGGGTTCTTCCCCGGGGGTGATGCCCTCGGCGCACTCGTTGAAGAGGCAGTCCTCCGGGACCGGGAGCAGGGGCCCTGGGACCGAGGCCATGGAGGTTGCGGCCTCCACCAGCAGGCCCAGGGGATGGGAGCGCCCACGCGCGATGAGAAGGGGGGTGTAAGGCCCCAGGCTCGGCTCGGGGAGCCCGAAGAGCCTGGCTGTCCTGAGGACAGGGACCGCGCTTCCCCTGAGGTTGAGGAAGCCCTTCAGGATGGAGGGCAGCCCGGGCGGCCTGGAGAGCCAGGCCATGGGGAGGATCTCGCTCACGCTCTCGGCGGGCAGGGCGCAGAATTGACCTCCCAAAATGAAGCAAAGCAGCCTTGACTGAGCCTCCATAGCCCCTCCGTTTCCAAGTTTAGCGCGGGGGGGCGGAGCGTCAAGGCCCGGGCATCATCGCCGTCGAGCGGCAGGCTCTCAAAAAGAGGCCCTGCAACCTAGGTTGCAGGGCCTTTCGGGCTTTTGGAAGGCCTGATGAGGGGGGAGGCGGCCAGGCGGTAGCCCTTGCCCCTGACGGACTCGATCAAGGGCTCGTGGTCCCCTCCCAGTCTGGCCTTGAGCCGGCAGACGGCCACGTCCACCTCCTTGTCCCGGACGCAGTTCCTCCAGACCGCATGGAGGAGGAATTCCCGGGAGGCGCTGCGGGGATGGCGCTTGGCCAGGACGTAGAGGAGGTCGAACTGCTTGGTGGAGAGGTTCGTGATCAGCTCGCGGCGAGTCCTGACCGTGTGGCGGAGGGGGTCGATCTCGAGGCCGGAGAACCTGAGGGCCTCGGTCTCCTCCCGAGCCTGGAAGGGCCGCCTCGCCAGGGTCCTGACGTAGGCCAGGAAGCGCGAGGCCCGGGCCCCGCTTCCGATGACCTCGCCCTTGGTCAGGTAGAGGTCCGCCCCGTGCCCCAGGGCCGAGAGCTCGTCCTCGAAGTTCACCCGCGCCCCGGTCAGGACGATGATGGGGATCCGGCGCGTCCGGGGATCGGCCTTGAGCCGGGCGCAGACGTCTATGCCCTGGAGGCCGCGGCCCAGGGCCCAGTCCATCAGGATCAGGTCCGGCTTGAAGGAGGCCACACTGGAGAGGCCCTCGCTTCCGGAGGAGGCCCTTTCCCAGGCGAAGCCTCTTCGGGCCAGGAACCTGCCCAGCATCTCCCCGAAGGCCGGGTCGTCTAGATC
>CAYLZQ010000537.1:0-1913 GCA_964388045.1 uncultured Elusimicrobia bacterium
CCGAAAGCAGCCATCCGGGAGGCACGTGAGATTCTAGGAAAGGACCCCACTCCTGAAGAGAAGGGGGCCTTTGGCGTCTTTGTTCAGAGCATGGGGGAACGTGGCGGTTTCGGCAGAAACAAGGTCACATGGGACGGTAGCAATCTCCTCTTCGAGGAAGTCCTGGAGGCTGGGGGAAGGGGGAGGTCTGGCCAGTATGATTTTGCCCGTGGCGAGTTCGCGATCGAGGAAGGCGGTCCTTCAGCCGCCTCGGACGTGCGTGTAGGGAGGCTGGAGCCTGGCGGGGAGGCAGCCAGGGGCGGGCCAAGAGTCGATTCCGTGTACTTGGACAAGGCCCTGGAGAAGGCCCTTAAGGATTACCCGGATGCCGAGAGCCAATTCAAGGCCTTGGCGCGCGACCCCGAGTTTCTGCTCCACATGCCTGGGAGCTCCGCGGCCATCACCCATTTCTACGAGATCGCGCATAAGGCCGGCAGGATCAGCCCCGCGGAGCTGAGCACCGTTCAGGCAAGGAAAGCGGAGCAGCTCAGGGAGGTTGTTGACCGGGAACTCGGGCGAAAGACAGTCAAGCTTGAAGGCGGCGATCCCCTGGATATCACGCAGAGGCACTTGGACAGGGCCCTGAAGGATTATTCGGATCCCCTGAGCCAGTTTGAGGCCTTGGCCGGCAACCTTGAGTTTCTCTATCATCTTCGCGCAAGCCCCGCGGCAATCAACCATTTCTATGAGATTGCCCACAAGGCGGGCAAGATTCCTGGTGACAAGCTCACGAGCGTGAGGGCTGGGAAATGGGAGCAGTTGAGGCCGCTGGTGGAGGAGCGACTGAGGGCTTCCGAAGCTTCTTCGGCCGCCTCGGACGTGCGTGTAGGGAGGCTGGAGCCTGGCGGGGAGGCAGCCAGGGGCGGGCCAAGAGTCGATTCCGTGTACTTGGACAAGGCCCTGGAGAAGGCCCTTAAGGATTACCCGGATGCCGAGAGCCAATTCAAGGCCTTGGCGCGCGACCCCGAGTTTCTGCTCCACATGCCTGGGAGCTCCGCGGCCATCACCCATTTCTACGAGATCGCGCATAAGGCCGGCAGGATCAGCCCCGCGGAGCTGAGCACCGTTCAGGCAAGGAAAGCGGAGCAGCTCAGGGAGGTTGTTGACCGGGAACTCGGGCGAAAGACAGTCAAGCTTGAAGGCGGCGATCCCCTGGATATCACGCAGAGGCACTTGGACAGGGCCCTGAAGGATTATTCGGATCCCCTGAGCCAGTTTGAGGCCTTGGCCGGCAACCTTGAGTTTCTCTATCATCTTCGCGCAAGCCCCGCGGCAATCAACCATTTCTATGAGATTGCCCACAAGGCGGGCAAGATTCCTGGTGACAAGCTCACGAGCGTGAGGGCTGGGAAATGGGAGCAGTTGAGGCCGCTGGTGGAGGAGCGACTGAGGGCTTCCGAAGCTTCTTCGGCCGCCTCGGACGTGAGGGTGGGGCGGACAGAGGGGCCTTCGGCCGCCTCCGATACCCGTGTTGGTCGGGCGCCTGAGGGGAGGTGGAAGCCCAGGCGCGGTGTCCTTTCGAGTCTTCTCGACACCTACACGGAGAGATTCTACGAGACGGGGAAAACTCACGCGACCATGGGAAAACTGGCCTGGGACAAGCCGTTTGCGAAGGAAGGGTGCAACCATCCTGCCTGTTTTGCCGACCATGGGGATACCCACAAGCAGAACGTGATCCATAACGTTCTCGCGGTTTTGCTGGTCGCTGTTAATACCGGTCTGATCTCTCCGAGGGAACTTGGCGGGGCCCGGCATCAATTCATGGAGTCCGTGGGAGCCAGCCTGGCTGCCCTCCACGACATGGGGATGAGCGATCTCACGCTTGAGGGAAGAAAGATCCATCCCCAACGGGCGGCCCAGGAGGTCTTCAAGAG
>CAYLZQ010000538.1:0-1912 GCA_964388045.1 uncultured Elusimicrobia bacterium
CACCTCCTTCTGCCCCCGCTGCGACTTCCGCAGGAGTTGCCCCCACTCCGTGGCCGTGGATTAGTTAGGCCTGGATCCGGGAGGGATGGCCCAGGTTCACCTGGTTCTTGCCGTCGCGCTTGGCCTGGTATAGGTTGGCGTCCGCCCCGCCCAGGAGCTCCTGCGCCCCCTTCTTCTCCTGGCCGGTCAGGGTCGAGCCCCCGATGCTGACCGTGGCCAGGAGCCCATTGTGGGCTATGCTCCGGCAGATGCGGAGGGCTACCTGGCCCGCGGTCTCAAGGTCGGCCCCCGGCATGATCACGATGAACTCGTCGCCTCCGTAGCGCCCCAGGATGTCCTCGGAGCGGATGTTGGCCGAGATGGTCTCTGCCGTCTCCTTGATCACCCGGTCGCCGAAGAGGTGGCCGTGGCTGTCGTTGATCCTCTTGAAGTCGTCGATGTCCAGGATCAGGACCGAGAGGGGGGCTTTGTGGGTCAGGGAGTGCTGGATCTCGAGCTCCAGGATCTCGTGGAGGTAGCCGTGGGTATAGGCCCCGGTCAGGCTGTCGGTCACGGACTTCAAGTGCAACTCGTCCACGCGCGCGCTCAGGATGCGGTTCTTGATCCTCTGCCTCTCGCTGCGCACCCCCAGGACGTAGCCGAAGAGCATGAAGGCGCTGACCGTGCCGATGCCCATGTAGGCGTAGAAGAGGAGGTTGTACTGGAGCTCGTGGCGCACCCAGAGGGATTTGAGCACGGGATCCGCGATCCAGTAGCGCAGGAGGAAGGCTCCTACTGGCGAGCACAGGCCCAGGAAGAAGCCCAGGGTGGGGTAGAGGATGTAGTGGGGAGCCCTGCGCCAGAAGCGGCGGGTCTCCTCCATGTCGGCCCTTCTCCTGCGCCGGGCAGCCATTTTTTTATTATACCAAGCTGCCGCGGGGGTTGGCCTGAAAGAGCCTATCCCAATACCCTGCTCCTGCTGCAATCGTGGCTAGTGCTGCGACCGAGACATAACGCCCGTTTGGCCGGGCGATTTTGGGCTGCGCCTTCGTCGCGCTCGACTCACATACTTCCTGCCGTTCAGTATGCTCGTCTCGCGCGCCTCGGCTCGGCACGCTATCCGCGATTTCGCGACGGAGGATGGTATTGGGATAGGCTAAAGAATCGGGGTGTCGGTGGGATTGCAGGACCAGAGGGGACGGGCCCCTTCCTCGCCGAGCTCCAGGGCGATGATCCCCCCGGTGCGCAGCTCGA
Source organism: uncultured Elusimicrobia bacterium (assembly GCA_964388045.1). Lineage (GTDB taxonomy): Bacteria > Elusimicrobiota > Elusimicrobia > UBA1565 > UBA9628 > CAYLZQ01. Next base: position 1,234 of record CAYLZQ010000538.1, read on the forward strand.
AGATGCGCCCAGCCAGGTGGGCGGCCAACTCCCCGAGTTGGGGCTGGTGTCCGATGGCCAGGGCTTCCTGGAACCCGGCCAGGCGGGCCTTGAGCTCCGCGAAGAGCTGCTCGGCCGGCATGGCGTTGGAGAGGGGGGGGAAGGCCTCGACCTGGACGGGCTTGAGGATGGCCGCTGCTTCCAGGGCGGTCTGGGCCGCGCGCTTCAAGGGGCTGTGGAGGATCAAGGAGGGGTGGGCCCCCTCTCGGAGCAGGCGTTCCGCCGCCTGCCGGACGGAGCGGGTCCCCGCCTCAGAGAGGGGGCGCTCGAAGTCGCTCGCGACCCCCGCCTCGGCCAGGACGGGGGAATGCCCATGGCGGAGAAGGTAGAGCTTCATTTGCGTTAGCCCGCGGTGGTAAATTCGCGATGCGAATTTATCACCGCAAAACCTCAACGGTTGTTCATAGGCTCGTGCGCTTTGCGCATGAGCCTAAAGGATTATTTAAGGTCGTACACGGCAAGGAATTCTTTGATTCTTTTGCGGGAAAACCTTTGGCGAATTCCTTGCCGTGTATACTAGCCTACCATATTCCGGCGGGCCTGGTCAGAGAAAGTACCGGAAGAGGTAAAAGAAGCGCTCGATCAGCCTGTCCGCGTAGGGGCGAGCGCGCCACTGCTCAAGGGTGAGCTCCCGGGACTG
>CAYLZQ010000539.1:0-1908 GCA_964388045.1 uncultured Elusimicrobia bacterium
CGCAAGCCCGGGATGAGCCGGGACGACCTCTTGAACACCAACGCGGGGATCGTGAGGTCCGTGACGGAGCAGGTGGCCCGCTACTCCCCGAACTCGATCCTGATCATCGTCTCAAACCCCCTGGACGCCATGTGCTTGGTGGCGCTCAAGGCCTCGGGCTTTCCCAAGCACCGCGTGATCGGCATGGCCGGGGTCCTGGACTCGGCGCGGATGCGCCACTTCATCGCCGAGGCCTTGGAGGTCTCGGTCGAGTGCGTCCAGGCCATGGTCCTGGGCGGCCACGGGGACACCATGGTGCCCCTGCCCCGCTTCTCGACCGTCTCCGGGATCCCGATCACGGAGCTTCTCTCCCCGGAGAAGATCGCGGCGATCAACCAGCGCACGTGCGACGGGGGCGCCGAGATCGTGAAGCTCTTGAAGACCGGCTCCGCCTATTACGCCCCGTCCGCCTCCGCCGCGGAGATGGTCGAGTCGATCCTGAAGGACAAGAAGAAGCTCCTCCCCTGCGCCGCCTACCTGGAGGGGGAGTATGGGATCCACGGGGTCTTCGTAGGGGTCCCGGTCAAGCTCGGGGCAAGGGGGATCGAGCAGGTCGTTCAGCTCAACCTCACGGTCGAGGAGCGCATGGCCCTCCAGAAATCGGCCTCGGCGGTCAAGGAGATCTCGGCGGCCCTCAAGTAGAATGCCTGCGGCCTCGGGCGACATGGCGACATGCTTCTAGCCCTCGACGTCGGCAATACCAACATCACGCTGGGGGCTTTCGAGGGTCCCAGGCTTGCGCGCGAGTGGCGGCTGGAGACAGGTCGCGCCCCGACGCAGTTGGGGCGCAAGCTGTTGTCGTTGGTTCGCGCGGGGCGTTTGAAGGCTGATGCCGTTGTCTACGGCAGCGTCGTGCCCGCGATCAATCGGGTCTTGGAGCAGGCCGTGCGGGAGGCCTGCGGGGTGAGGCCCCTGGCGGTCACGCCCCGTTCCCCCCTGGGCCTCAGGCTTAAAGTCAGGCGGCCCCTGGAGGTGGGGGCGGACAGGATCTTAAACGCCCTGGCCGCCTTCGAGCTCTCGCGCGGACCGGCCGTGGTGCTCGACTTCGGCACGGCCACGACCTTCGACTGCGTGTCCCGGGAGGGGGACTACCTGGGAGGAGCGATCCTGCCCGGCCCGCGGATGGCGGCCCTGGCCCTGGCGGAGGGCACGGCACAGCTCCCCCTGGTGGAGATCCGAAGGCCTAGGCGCGCGATCGGCAGGGATAGCGTGGAGTGCCTTCAGTCCGGCCTCTATTTCGGCTACCTGGGGATGGTCGAGAAGATGCTGGCCCTGACCCTCAGGGAGCTCAGGGAGATGGGAGCTCCGAGAGCGCGGGTCCTGGCCACAGGGGGCCTGGCCGGGCTCTTTGCCAGGGATATGCCGGGGATCCCTCTCGTGAGGGACCTGACCCTTCAGGGGCTCAGGATCGCCTACGAAAGGCTTCGGGGGCTGGCCGCGGGAGCGGCCGTCCTGAGTCGATAGTGGAAATGCGTGAGGGCCTCACGGGGAGGAAGACTGAACATGCGCAACGGGAGTCTATTGCTGCTGGCCTGGTCCCTTGTCGGCCTGCGGCCGGCCTGGGCTCAGTACAGCGGGTTTGAGCGCTTCGCGGACAGCGGTTCCCTCAGACCCTTCGCCCGCGACCTGGGCGGGGTCCTAGGCTCGGCCAGCTTTCACACCGGGCGCAGCCTCGGATTCTCAGGCTTCGATTTGGGGGTGCAGGCAGGGTTCCAGTTCTATCCGGAGAGGGAGGACCGTATCCTCCGGAACAACGGGGTCAGGGCTTTCGGTTTCCCATGGGCCCAGGCCGCGGTCGGGATGCCCTTCAAGTTCGACGGTTTCGTGCGCGGCACCAGCTTCGAGGGCCTGACCGTTGCCGGCGGGGGC
>CAYLZQ010000540.1:0-1907 GCA_964388045.1 uncultured Elusimicrobia bacterium
CAGCAGGAGCAGGTTATTGGGATAGGCTCTAAGGGCTAGGCCTGCCGTCCGCGAGGGCGCCGCGCAGGCTCTGCTCGGTCTCCGGGCTGGCCCTGACCACGGCCTCCGCCAGGTCCACCTCGAACTCGTAGACAGGAGCCCGCTCGAGATCCCCGTAGGGGCGGAAGCTCGCCCGGTAGAGGCTGCCCTCGTCGTGGACAACGACCCAGGGCGAGTCGGACTCGGAGGCCCTGGCGATCTCGGGGCCGAGGATCTCCTGGAGGCGTGCGGCCCCCTCCGGCTTGTAGGCATAGACCAGGTCCAGCACCTTGGCGCTGGCCTCCTCCTCCGGCAAGGCCTCAGGCTCGGGCAGGGAAGCTGTTTCCGGGGCCCTGGGCTGCGTGACGGCCCCGGGGGGAATCGGCTCCGGAGCCTGGGGAAGCCTGAACCCTGAGCCCAGCGCGATCCCAAGGGCCAGGGCCGCAGTGGGGAGGGGAATGCGGCGTCCGGGTCCTGGGGCCTGGGGCTTCTCCCCATGGGAGGCTCCCTGGCCTGAGGCTGCCGCCGGGAGCGCCTTGAGCTCCTGCGTCTGTCGGCGCAGCCGCGCAAGCGATTCCTCCTGCCGCTCAAGTCCCCGACGAAGACCGGCAAGGCTCCCCTCCAGGAAGCGCAGTCTCTCCCGGAGGGCAAGTTCCTCAAGGGCAAGCCTGGGAAGGCCTCCCAGGCGGGCGTATCCGCTTTCTTGGACCAGGCTCATAAGACGAACTCAGTTTACCAGCCGGAAGGCCGGGCCTGGTGAAGGATTTGTTACGGGGACTTAACGACGCAGGGCTTCGATCCTGGCGTCGAGGGGGGGATGGGTGGAGAAGAGCAAGGAGAGGAGCCCCGTGCCGTGGCCGTTGATCTTGAAGGCGGCCAGGGCCGGGGCCCGGTCGTCGCGGACCTGGGTCAGGCCCTTGAGGGATTCCAAGGCATGGATCGCGGTGTCGCGGCCGGCTATCTGGGCCGAGCCCGCATCGGCGCGGTACTCTCGCGTCCGGGAGAAGTAGTAGACGAGAGGCGCGGCCAGGAGCATGAAGGCGGTCTCCAAGACCGAAACCAGGATGTAATAGGCGAAAGGCCCAAGGCCTCCCCTCTCGTCCCGGCTGCGCAGTGCGTTCTCGATCGCGAAGGCCGCGATCCGGGCGAAGAACATGACGAAGGTATTGGCCACCCCCTGGATCAGGGTCATCGTGACCATGTCGCCGTTGGCGATGTGCGAGATCTCGTGGCCGAGAACCCCCTCGAGAGCCCGGGAGTCCATGCCCTTGAGGAGCCCGCTTGAGACCGCCAGGAGCGCCCGGCTCCGGCTGGGGCCCGTGGCGAAGGCGTTCACCTCCGGGCTGGGGTAGATCCCGATCTCAGGCAGGGTCCGCAGGCCCGCGCGCTGGCAGAGGCCCTTGACGCTTTCCACGAGCCTCGCCTCCAAGGGGTGCCGGGGACTCTCCGGGTCGATGAGCTCCACCCCCATGGCCATCTTGGCGCTCCAGCGCGAAAGCTGCAGGGAGATGAAGGAGCCGGTAAAGCCTATGACCGAGCAGAAGATCAGCAGGGCCCGGTAGTTGATGCCGCGGGCGGTCATATAGGGCTGCAGGCCCAAGAGGTTGACGAGCAGGGAGATCGTCAGAACCACCAGGATGTTGACGGCGATAAAAAGGACGATTCTTTTCACCATGGCCTCCTTAGAGCCTATCCCAATAACCCATTTCGGCTGCAACTTCGGCTTTTGGCCCCGGACCCCACCCCAACGACCACGGCCCGGCAGGCGGAGGGGGCCACCGGCCCCCTCCCCTATGACTGCGTCGCTCGTCGCTTACATAGCTTAAGCTATGCGCGCTCCTCGCTCCTTGTCTCGGCTGCAAAATCCGAAGTTTCGCCATGAAAGCGGT
>CAYLZQ010000541.1:0-1907 GCA_964388045.1 uncultured Elusimicrobia bacterium
GCACGTCCCTGTGGAGGGCGCCATCTCCCACGTCTCCCCCCACGTGCTCAAGGAGGATTCGCCGAGCGTCCTTCTGGACCTCCTGGCGCAGGCGGAAGAGGGCCTGGGCCGCCTCCTCCACTCCTCCCTGGCCTCCCTTCCTGGCTGGGGCTTCGGGCTGGCTCTCCTCTGGCTCCACCGCGGCCTCGGGCTGGTCCGGGGCGGGGGAGGTTTCCTCGGCATCCGGAAGCGAGCCGTTGGGCGCTTCCTCGCTTGCCTCCGCTGCCGCCTTTCGCAGGGCTGGATCATGCTTGCCAGAACGAAGGCCCTTGGCGTCAAAGAGACGGTCTATCCTTTGGGCAGGGTCTTGGCCTTGGCTTTTGAGGTCATCAATAAAGGAAAGCAGGCCGCCCAGGACAGGAGGTTCCTTAGTCTCGAACAGGACCCCGGCGCTCCTGAGGCTGGAGAGGACCTCAGGCGTGAGGGGCTTTTTGAGATCTTGCCCTGGCTCGAGCAGGGCCGGATGGGACAGGAGAGTCCGGATCTGCCCGGAGGAAAGAGGGGGAATTCGCCCCAGGGCTGCTGTTTTTCCAGGCTGGACCCCTCCCAGGAGGTCCAGTGGGAGCCGTCCGGCCCCAAGGCCTGGAACGAGGCTACTCGGGAGCAGGACGGCCTTTGAAGGAGACCGCTGCGGGGCCGCGCCGAGGGACTTGGCCTGGGCAGGCAAGCTCGCGAAGACGAGGCTCGCGCAGAGGGCGATGGAAGCGAATCTTTTGATCATGCCGTGGGCTCCTGGAGCGTAGTGCAGCCATTCTAGGAAAAGGGCGGCAAGTTATATTGGGCCCAAGGGGCAGGAACAAGGAAGAATTGGGCCCAAGCCTCTCTGGGCCTTTGGGCTCACCCCGCAAGGTCTTGCTTTTCTCTGGCTGGTGTGTTGCGGGAGCGTCCTCAGCCGCGCCGCGGGGACGTTGCTTCCTCAATGAACATCGCGCTCGTCAACACCAACACCATCAAGCCTCCATTAAGCCCCATCGGGCTTCTCACCCTGGCCTCCTTCCTGAGGTCCCGGAATCACAGCGTGACTGTGCTGGATCCCTGCCTCTTAAGCGACGGTCGTTCCCCGCAGGAAACGCTGCTCAGCAGCCTCAAGCGCGCTCCCAGGCCGGACCTGCTCGGGTTCTCGATCCGAAACATTGACAGCACCCAGATGGAGCAGCGCCAATACTTCCTGCCCGAGATCCTGGGAATGATCCGGGCGGCGCGCATGGCCCTTCCAGGAGTCCCTGTCGTCCTCGGGGGGGCGGGCTTCTCCCTGGAGCCGCTTGAGATCATGGAGCTGGCCCAGGCGGAATACGGCGTCGTTGGGGAAGGCGAGGTCGCCCTTCATGAGCTTCTCCTGCGGCTTGAGGCGCGCCGGGAGGCTGGGGACATCCCTGGCCTGGTCTGGAAGGATTCGAGCGGCAGCCACAGGCGAAACCCCGCGAGAAACATGAGTCCCGAATCCTTGAGCCGTCTCCCATTCCAGGCCGTGGACCTGGTCGAGTATCAAGCCTACTTCAAGGCCGGCGGGATGGCGAGCGTGCAGACCAAGAGGGGCTGCGCTTTGAAGTGCGGCTACTGCACCTATCCCCTGATCGAAGGCAGGGCCTACCGGCTCATCTCCCCAGCCAGGGTGGTTGACGAGCTCGAGTTCTTGGCAGGGCGGGGCTACGACACCTTCCACTTCGCCGACAGCGTCTTCAACGTCCCGAGGGGCCATGCCGTGGAAATCTGCAGGGAGATCGCCGGGAGGGGCCTCCGAGTCCAATGGCATGCCTACATGTCCCCCTATCGCTTCGACGAGGAGCTCCTGGACTGCCTGATCCAGGCCGGCAACGACGGGATCCTCTTCGGGGTCGATGCCTGCTCGGAGAGGATGCTCCTTGAGT
>CAYLZQ010000542.1:0-1905 GCA_964388045.1 uncultured Elusimicrobia bacterium
ATCCGGCGTTCCGATCATGCAGGCTCTTGAGTCCGTGGCCGCCACGGCCGGCAACGTGATCATTTCCGAGGCGATCCTGACGACCAAGGAGTCCATCCGCGAGGGGGGACGCCTCGCCGATCCCCTGAGGAAGTCCGGGATCTTCCCGGCCATGGTCACCTCCATGATCTCGGTCGGGGAGGAGACAGGCTCCCTGGACATCATGCTCCAGAAGATCGCGGACTTCTACGACATGGAGGTGGACGCGGCCGTCAAGGGCCTGACCTCCCTCATCGAGCCCATCGTGATCGTGGTGATGGGCCTGGTGATCGGGACCATCGTGATCGCCATGTTCATGCCCATGTTCGGCCTGGGCGAGCTGGCCGGGAAGATGGAGGGTTAGTCGCAAGCGGGGCCCAAAGGGCCCCGCGCGCAGCTATCAGGAAGGTCAGCCCTCCAGGAGCTTTTTTCCTCTCAGCAGCCTGTGGTAGCTCACCCCGAAGCGGTGGGCCTCGTCCCGCAGCCTCTGAAGCAGGCGCAAGGCCGGCCGGCTCCTGTCCAGGATCAGGGATTCGCTCCGCTCCGGTAGGAAGACCTCCTCGATCCTCTTGGCCAGGGCGGCCAGGGGGATGTTGACCTTGCTCTCTTGGAGGGCGGATTCCGCGGCCCCGAGCTGCCCCTTGCCCCCATCGACAAGCACGAGGCCGGGAAGCCTTTCCCCGGCGCTTGAGAGGCGCCGGTAGCGCCTGCGCACAGCCTCCGCCATGGACTTAAAGTCGTCAATTCCCCTAGTCTGCCGGATCCGGAAGCGCCGGTAGTGATCCTTGAAGGGCTCTCCCCCTTGGAAGCAGGCCATGGCGGCCACGGTCTGCCGGCCCTGAAAGTGGGAGACGTCGAAGCATTCGATGTGGAAGGGGGGGGAGGCCAGGCCCAGGGCCTGCTGGAGGTCCGTGACTGAGCGCGAGGCCGCGAGTGAACCCGTGACGTCCTCCTCGCGCACCAGCCTCAGCCTCACGCGCTCCCCCATCTGGGAGAGGGCCCGGACATTGTCCCTGAGCTGGGCCGCGCGCTCGAAATCGAGACGCTCAGCGCAGGCCTTCATCTCGGCCTCGAAACGCGCCCTGAGCTTGGCATACTCGCCCTTGAAAAACAGGACGGCCCTCTCCGCGATGGCCCGGTAGTCGGATGGGGAGATCCTCCCGGCGCAGGGAGCAGGGCACTCCCCGGTGTGGTAGTAAAGGCAGGAGCTGATCTTCCTGGGGTCCAGGGGCTTGGCCGGGCTGAAGTCCCAGCGGCAGGGCCTGAGGGGGAAGAAGCGAGCCCGCCAGAGGTAGCGCAGGAGGTTCTTGAGGGGGCTGACCCTCGGGAAGGGGCCGAAGTAGGCCCCCCCGTCCTTGCTCCTCCTCCGGGTCAGGAGCAGGCGCGGGAAGTCCTCGCCCATGGTGACCTTCAGGTAGGGGTAGGACTTGTCGTCCTTCCACAGGGAGTTGAAGAAGGGCTGGTGCCTGCGGATGAGGCGTCGCTCCAGGAGCAGGGCCTCGCGCTCCGAGGCGCAGGGGATGTAGTCGATCGCGCGCGCCAGCGGCACCATGACCGAGATCTTCAGGTCCCCGCGGCTCGGGTTGAAGTACTGGGCCACGCGCTTGGAGAGGTCGTTGGCCTTTCCGACGTATAGGAGCCCTCCCGAGGCGTCGCGCATGAGATACACCCCGCAGGCGTGGGGGAGGTGGCTGCGGTCCGGGGCGCTAGGAATGGTCATGATTTATTTTATAAAATACCAGGATGACGGACGGGAAAACCCCGGCTCCCTTTTCAGCCACCGCTCAAGAGACCGTCGACCTCCGGGAGAAGGGCGGGCCCAGGAACGGCCAGCCCCAGTCCCTGGACAGGCGCCTCTTCATGCAGCTCCAGGCCTTCGGGGGTTGC
>CAYLZQ010000543.1:0-1902 GCA_964388045.1 uncultured Elusimicrobia bacterium
CAGGAGGCTGGGGATCTCGGGACCCGGGTCCGCAAGCGAGAACCTCTCCAGGGAGCCGTCCGGCATCACGGCCTCCAGGGCCAGGACGTGGTTGGTGGTCACCCCGTATTTGAGGCAGCGGGGCCCCCCCGCGTTCTCGGCTATGTTTCCTCCGATCGTGGAGACCCCGAAGCTGGCCGGGTCCGGGGCGTAGAAGAAGCCGAGGCTCTCGAGCTCCCTCTGGAGGGAGAGGTTGACGACTCCCGGCTCCACCACGGCGAAACGGCGGGAGGCGTCGATCTGGAGGATGCGGTCCATGCGGGCCGTGGAGAGGACGACCCCCCCGCGCAGGGGGATGGCGCCCCCCGAGAGGTTGGTGCCGGCCCCGCGGGCCGTGAAGGGGATCTTTTCCCGCGCGCAGAAGGCGACGACTCGGCGGACATCCTCGGCTGAGCGCGCCAGGACCACGGCCTGGGGGCGGCCGCGCTCCAGGGCCGCGTCGTAGGAGTAGGCCGCCAGGTCCGCCTCCGAGGTGAGGAGGGAGCCGGGGGAAAGCAGCCGCCCCAGGGCCTCAAGATCCGGCTTCATGGGCCTTGGGCAGGGGAAGACGGAAGTAGAAGCGCGAGCCCCGGCCGGGCTCGGACTCCACCCCCATCTCCCCGCCGTGGAGCTGCACGATCTCTCGCGAGATCTTGAGGCCCAGCCCGAAGCCGGCCTTGCGCATGGCCTGGGCCTCCCGGCTCTGGAAGAAGGGCTCGAAAAGCCGCGGGAGGTCCTCGGGAGATATCCCGATCCCGGTGTCCGAGACGCTCACGCTCACCGCCCGCGGCCCGGCCTCGACCTTGACCGTCACCCTCCCCCCCTCCCTGGTGTATTGAACGGCGTTCGTGCAGAGGTTGGTCAGGACCTGGCCCAGGCGCATCGGATCCCCGGAGAGCGGAGGCAGGACGGGAGGGGTCTCGACCGAGAAGGCGATCCGACGCTCCCGGGCCGAGGCCTCGATGCGGGACCCCACCTCCTGGATCACGGCCGCCAGGTCCAGGGGGGCCAGGCTCACGCGGAGCTTGCCGGACTCGATGGCGGCCAGGTCCACAAGGTCCGAGATCAGGAGGTTCAAGGCCCCGGCCGCGGAATGGATGGTGGAGGCGTACCTCAGCTCGTCGGGCATGTCCCCCAGCCTCTGGCCCAGGATCTCCGAGTAGCCCATGATGGCCGAGAGGGGATTCTTCACGTCATGGGCGACCATCGCGAAGAACTTCTTCTGGAAGCCGTTGATCTGGGCGAGCCGCCTGTTGGTCTCCCTGAGCTCCTTGAGCAGGCGGGCGTTCTCGAGCAGGAGGAATCTCCGCTCCAGGGCCCTCTGGACCGAGAAGACCAGGCGCGAGGGCTCCACTGGCTTGAGCAGGGCGTCGTCGAGTCCCAGGGTGACCACCTGGCTGACCCCCTGGAGGGCCGTTTGGAGGGGGTAGCGGTCGACCATGAAGATGATCCGCAGGTCCGGATCGCGCTCCCGCAGCCTCTGGGCCAGCTCCGCCCCTGAGTTCTGGGCCCAGGCCAGGGCGGTCCCGATGACGGCCAGTTGGAAGCTCCCGGCCGCGTTGGCCAGCCTCAAGGCCTCCCCCCCGTCCATGGTGGCCACCACCTCATAGCCGGAGGCGAGGAGGGCCTGGGCCAGGGCCTCCAGGGTCGGCTTGTAGTTGTCCAGAAGGAGTATCCGCCCCCCCTCCTGGGGCCCGCCGGCCTGCCGGCTGTCGGCGAGGATCCCGGCGATGCGTCCGGCCTGGTCGCGCATGAGGACCGCCGGGACCCCCTCGCGCACGCAGCGCGCGGCTGCGCGGACGGGGTCCTGCCCCGAGACGTAGTAACAGGCCGCGGCCGGCAGCGCCTCCAGGAGCCTGGCCCCGAAGGCTTCGGCCTCGGCCA
>CAYLZQ010000544.1:0-1900 GCA_964388045.1 uncultured Elusimicrobia bacterium
CCCGGCGTTCAAGAAGGATGGCGTCGATTATCACCTGTCGGCCGACTTGACCGGTCAGGGGATCCATCTCGGGGCCACGATCGGTGCCGACATCGTCAAGCAGAAGCTCCCTGAGAACAACGGGGGCTACAAGGCCCTGGGCAAGGATTACGGCAAGAGCGACGAGAAGATGTACTCCGAGCTCTGCACGGAGCATCCGGTGGACCTCGTCCGTTACCAGGTGATCAACGCCTACCTGGGCCGGATCGGGCTGATTAATTCGGGGGGGGCTTCCGGGAAGAACGACTTGGCCGAGGCCGTCAAGACCGCGGTCATCAACAAGCGCGGCGGCGGAATGGGACTGATTTCGGGGCGAAAGGCCTTTCAGAAGCCGATGAGAGACGGAGTCGAGCTCCTGAACGCGATACAGGACGTGTACCTCTCGAAGGAAATCACCGTCGCCTGATCCGTAGACCGAAGCCGTATCGGTATCCGAATCCGTTTGGTTTTCGGTAAACGGTGACGGGCCCCTAACCGCCGGCCGCAAACCAAACCGCTATCGATTCGGCTTCCGCTTCGGCTTCCGCTTCGTCAGTACAGTGTTTTAATTTATCGAATGAGCCCCACGACATCGTTGTATTCCGCGGGCATGGGCAGTATAAGTCCAACCTTTCGTAACTCTGTGGACGGTTCGGGAGAGATTGCTCCCCGGTGCTCATCGCCGGTCGGAGGGAACTCCCTGAAAACTCTTGAGGAGATGAGATATGGCGGTCACGGAACACAAGATCCGGATCCGACTGAAGGCGTTCGATCACAACGTCCTCGACAAGTCGGTTTGGGAAATCGTGGATACGGCAAGACGGACGGGAGCCTCGGTTCGGGGGCCCATCCCATTGCCGACTATTATTAATAAGTATTGTGTCCTCAGGTCGCCTCATATAGATAAGAAGTCCCGCGAACAGTTCGAGATTCGGACTCATAAGCGGCTTCTCGACATTGTCGAACCGACGCAGCAGACGATCGACTCGCTCATGAAGCTCGATCTGTCGGCTGGCGTGGACGTCGAGATCAGGTCGTAGCGGTTCTTTATTGGGCAGGTCGATACTTCCTCGCGCCCCGGCCAGTCCGGGACCCCGGGAGGAAAGTCGGCGGCTTGATATTCACTGCACGAAAGCATCCGGCGGCGCCGATGGGTGGCGTTTCCCGGTGATGCTGTGCGAGTGGGTTGAGTGGTTCTGAAACTGAGGTTGGAGAGCGCGCAGAATGGCGGAACAAAAGGCAGGTAGTCCGCGTGCCAGTGCCCCCACGGTCACCCTCACCGAGGGGCTGGGAGGGATTGTCGGCGTGAAGGCCGGCATGACCCAGGTTTTCAACGACAAGGGCGAAGCCGAGGCCGTGACGGTCATCGACTTGAGCCAGCCGAACGTCGTCACCCAGGGCAAGCAGCTCGACAAGGACAAGTACCGCGCGGTGCAGATCGGCATCGGCGAGAAGAAAGCCAAGGCGGCGACGAAGCCCGAGCAGGGCCATGCGAAGAAGTCGGGCTCGACCGGCTTCCACCACTACCAGGAGCTCCGTCTGCCCAAACAGGCGAAGCTCGAGGGCGTCGAGCCCGGAGCGGTCCTGACTCCCGATTTCCTCCGGCCCGGCGACCTCGTCGATCTCACGGCCGTGAGCAAGGGCAAGGGCTTCCAGGGCGTCATGAAGCGGTTCAACTACGCCGGCGGAATGGCGTCGCACGGAGCGTCGATCGTTCATCGGAGCCTGGGGTCGATCGGTAACCGCGCCGATCCGGGCAAGGTTTTCAAGGGCAAGGGTATGGCGGGTCAGATGGGTCACGAGCGCGTGACGATCCAGAACGCCAAGGTCATCCGCGTGGACAAGGTGAACAAGATTCTCCTGGTCCGCGGCAGCGTTCCCG
>CAYLZQ010000545.1:0-253 GCA_964388045.1 uncultured Elusimicrobia bacterium
CCGTAGAGCCCCTCGTCGATGAGGTTGGCCGGATCCGTGTCGGTCCTGCAGAAGTGCACGATCTCCACGGTTTTAGCCGTGTCTTTAAAGGACTGGATGGCCGTATACTCCCGGGGCAGGCGGACGACGTAGCCATGATGGCCGACGAAGGCCTCCTGCGAAGCCGAAGCGGAGCGAAGAGGGGCCTCGATTTTTGGTTTTCTGGAGACGGCCAGGAGAGCCGCTGCGGCCGCCACCGCGAGGCCGAGGGCCG
>CAYLZQ010000545.1:263-1876 GCA_964388045.1 uncultured Elusimicrobia bacterium
CAAGAGCGCCCTGGCCCTGCCGGGGGGGGGTGGCTTGGTCTGGCTTCTGAGGGCCGCGGCCAGGGCTTCGTCGAATTCGAGCTCGGAAACGCCCTCCTTTGCCAGATGCTGGCGCAATTCGTCGACAGGAAACTTCTTCAGGTTGGCCTGCAGATAAGCGACGGTCTCAGGGCGGACCATGGCGGTCTCTCAAGGGATATGATAGCTTGGAGCCTGCCCCGCGGCCAAGGGGTGCTTGAGAAAATCCTGCGCCCGGCAGGACTCGAACCTGCGACCCTCCCGTTATGAGCGGGGTGCTCTGACCGACTGAGCTACGGGCGCATCTGGGGTGCGCAGGGGAATTTTACCATTTCCCGCAGGATTGCTAGGAGGCGACCGCGGCCGGATCCTTGAGCCTCAGAAGAGGGAGAGAGAGGAGGAATCTAGCGCCCCCCTCGGCTCTGTTTTCCGCCTGAAGCCCTCCAAGGTGATCCCTGGCGATCTCGGAGCAGATGTAGAGGCCTAGGCCGGTCCCGCCCTGGGCTTCCCGCGTGGTTGCGAAGGGTTTGTAGAGGTTTGCCAGAATCTCTTGCGGGATCCCGGGGCCCGTGTCCTCGACCGTGACGCGGATCTGGGGCGTCTGGCCCTCCTGGCCCACGAACTCGGTCCTGATGGCGATCGCCCCTCCTGCCTCCATGGCCTTGACCGCGTTCGAGACAAGGTTTAGGAAGAGACGCTGGAGTTGGGTGCTGCTGGCCATGGTCAGGGGAAGGCCCTCCGCCAGTCTCAGGGAGAGCCCGATCCCCTTGTCAGCGAGGGTGTTTCGGAGCAGGGCGGCGATCGAGCTGACGACCTCGTTGAGGTCGCAGGGGCGCATGTTCCCCCGGTGCTGCCTGGCCAAACCCACGAAGTTGGCCACGAGCTGCTGGCCCAGGGCTGCCGACTTTTGGATCAGGGAGAGGTCGGCCTTGGTCTCCTGGGGCAGGGACTCGTCTTGGAGGGCCGCCTCGATCATGCCGAGGATCGCCATGAAGGTGTTTTTAAGGTCGTGGGCCACGCCTGAGCTGAGCAGCCCCACCTCGGCCAGAGGCTCGGCTTGCGCGAGGCGGGTCTTCTGAACCTCCATCTGGTCCGCCAGGGTCTTGAGCTCCTTGCGCTCCGCCTGGAGCCTGGCCCTGGCGGTCCTGCCCCTCTCCGCGATCCTCCAGGTCATGGCTGCCGTGAGGAGGAAGATCCCGCTCTTGAGCAGGAGCTCGAAAATATGGAAGGGAGTCCATGCCGAGACCTCGAAGGCAAAGAGGGCGGTGTTGAGGGCGATGGCTCCTGCTGTGATCAGAATGGTTTCCCTCCTTCCCAGGAGCAGGCAAACGGTGTAGATCGGCAGCAGGTAGAGGACCCAGAGGTTGGACTCGACCCCTCCGGAATAGGCCAGGATCCCGGTGATGGCCCCACAGTTGCCTAGGATGCAAAGGGCCGAGAGCCACTCCCTGGTGGGCCATAGGCGCAGGGAAATCCCGGCTGCCAGGTTGAGGGCGAGAAGGAGCAGGAACAGGTAGAGGATCTGGGGATAGACGAAATAGGGGTTGTCCCTCCAGAGGTAGGCCAGGACCGAAGCGAAGACGCAGAAGGCCGTC
>CAYLZQ010000546.1:0-1871 GCA_964388045.1 uncultured Elusimicrobia bacterium
TACACGCGTAAGATCGTCGGCAGCGTCAGATGTGTATAAGAGACAGGGGCACGCAGAGGGCGACCTCAGGGCCCCCCTCCCCCTCCTTGACGGCCCGCGCCAGCTCCACGGACTCGGAGAGGTTGAGGTGCATCTTCCAGTTGCCTGCGATCAGGGGCCTTCTCAGCGGCGAGGTCATCCGTGACCCTGTGTGGCCAATCTGACCACAGCAGAGGAACGAATCATTGTAGCCAAAACGGAGCAACATGTCAACCGCAACATGAATCAATATTGCGAGAAGGGAAGCACCGGCTCCCCGAAAGTCCCGGGGTGGTAGTCCTCGCGCGGGGACTTAGCACCCCTTCGGATGCGCACGGCAAAGATCTTGGCCTTGCGGGCCGCCTCGATCTCCGGATCCCCGTCCCCGAAGAAGAGCACCAGGTGTCCGCCCCGGAGGAGCCTCTCCAGGCTCTCCTGGCCGGCGAAGAAGAAGCGGCCGGGGGCCAGATGCCTCCAGTCCTTGCTCAAGGCCTCCCCGTCGATGGGCGGGCGTGAGGCCAAAATGGCCACGCGGAAGCCCAGGAACCTGAAAAGCCAGGCCAGGGAGCAGCTGAGGAGCTTGGGCCTTTCCAAATCGTAGCTGCGGTTGACGGCGGACCAGAAGGCCGGGGACTCCGGCGGGGCGGAGGCCGCGCCCCTCTGGAAGGCGGGGGCTGAGACGACGAGAGTGTCGTCGTAGTCGAAGGCCACCCCCAGGCGCGCGATCGTCACCAGGCTGAAGACGAGCCCCCAGAGGCAAAAGGCGGCCAAGCCCATCTTGGCCAGGGACCAGAGTCGGCCCATGCTATGTCCTCCTCCGGGGGCGGGAACCCGGGGGCTTCATCCGTCCTCCCGTGGGAGGCGCGATCCGTGGCCTCTTCTCGGCGCAGAGGCGCAGGACATCGCGGAGGAGGACCCTGGTGAACTCCTTCTCCTGGGCCAGGGCGAAGGGGGTGTAGCCGTCCCCGCCCTTGACCAGGAAATCAATGGTGGCGACCCGGTAGGAGGCCTCGGGATCAAGGGGGCGGCCCCCCACCAGGACCTCGGAGACCCTGCGCCCCCTCTCGCGGTCCCGGTCGTAGGAGAAGCTCACGCCTGAAACCTGGATCACGCCCTTGCCGCGGTCCATCCCGTGATCCAGGACATCTTGGAGGAGGCGCCCGCTCATCGTGAGCTTCACCACGTAGTTGTCGAAGGGCATGATGTTGAAGAGATGCCTGAGGGTCACGGGCCCGGCCTCCAGGTCCGCGCGGATGCCTCCCGCGTTCTGGAAGGCCACCTCGGCCCCGGCCCACTCCCTCTCGCAATCGGTCATCCAGTCGCCGAGGGGAGACTCCCTCTCCCGGTCGCGCCGGAGGGTGGCAGCGGCCGTCGCGATCACGACGTCGTAGACGCGGCTGACGGCCTCCTGGTGCCGGCGCACGACCGCGGAGAGCTCTGGATCCTCTCCGGTCCGCTCCGTCCAGAGGTCGAGGAGGGAGGCGCTCGAGGACTCCACCCTCTTGGTCTCGGGGTCCACCTCCAGCACGACCCTCCCGACCGCCGTGAGGTAAGAGCCGGCCTGGACGATCAGGGTCCCGTGGGTCGCGTCGCGCACCGGTTGGCGCAGGGGCGTGTGGGTGTGCCCCCCTATGATCAGGTCTATGCCCTCGACCTCGGAGGCCAGGGTCTGGTCCCCCTCGAAGCTCCCCCCATCCGGCTTCTCGAAGCCGACGTGGGTGAGGGCGATGATGACCGTGGCCCCGGCCCGGCGCAGGGCCGCCACCGCCTCGCGGGCCTCGTCAACTTCCCTGCGAAACTCGAGCCCGGCTATGTTCTCGGGGAAGCTCAAATGCCCCATCTTGGTCGTGAGC
>CAYLZQ010000547.1:0-1863 GCA_964388045.1 uncultured Elusimicrobia bacterium
CCTCCACGATCCCGTCCACCTTGATGTCCAGGCCAGCGGCCGGGCCGGTGCTCGTGAGGGTGGGAGGGCCCTTGAGGCCCGCGCTGTCGTCGTAGAGCCTCAGGCGCCCGGCCCCTCCTGCCGGGGAGAGGACCTCGATCTTGGAGCCCTGAAAGAGGGCCAGGTCGTGCATCTCCAGGGTCCCGGAAATGACCGTGATGGAGCCAACCGCCACCACCGTGGTCTGGCCCACGTGGAAGGTCCCTGTGGCGATGGTGACCGGGCCGTTCAAGGCGTGGAGGTTGAGGGGAAAATCCGCGAAGCGCGCGCTGCTCGCCGAGGAACCGGTCATCTCGAATGGGCCGTTGACCGTCACCGAGCTGTTGAATTTCATGAAACCCGAGAAGCCGCCCTTGAGCGTGACCGAGCTCAGGGTGAGGTTCAAGTCCCAGGTGCAGTCGCTCGTGGGGCTGGTGTCCCCGAAGACGACGTAGTCTCCGCTCGCCGGGGCGACCCCTCCGAACCAGTTGGCTGCAACGCTCGCAAGTCCGCCGCCCGGGGGACCGGCCCAGATCTTGGTCACGCCCAAAGGAGAGGGATCCGGGCTCCAGGAGACCACGCTGTTTGGGTCCACCTCGAAGGAGGTTCCGGCCTTGGAACCAAGGGCGTTGGTCGCGTTGATCGCTGAGCCCGCAGGGAGCCCGGAGGCGTTGATGTTGGTGGAGACCCCAACGTCGAAGGAGAGCTTGTTCAAGACCGCCCCTGTGGAGGCGCCCGCCGTGAAGCTCAGGGCTGCCAGGTCCGTCCCGGTATTCTTGAATTCGACCCCGTCGAAGACGAAGGGAATGCTGAGGCTGTTGAGTTCCTTGATCTCGAAGCGCACCCCGTCCGACTTGAGTCCCCTCACGGTGACGGGCAGGAAGGCGGCGCCGGTGCCGTCGATCCTGAAGACATGGGTTGAGGCTCCGGCCACGTTGACGTAGTCGTTGGAGCTGGCTGGAAGGACCCCGGTCCCGCCTGGCTCAACGCTCAGCAGGCCGCCTGCGATGACCTCCGCGTCGGAATTCAACACGAGCCTCCCGGCGGGCTTGAGCATCTTGAGCTCCCCCCCGAAGCCCACGGTCAGGGAGCCGAGCTTGCCCGTGCCCGAGGAGATCTCCAGGGACGGGGAGCCAGAGCCCTCGATGGTGGTCTTGCCCTGCACCGTCAGGGAGCCGACCTTGAGGTCAAAGACTCCGCCCTTGATGCTCAGGTCTCCCGTGAGGTCCATGGAGGCCGAGGCCAGCTCCAGGGCCACTGGGAAGGCCGTCTTGTCCACGACCACGCGGTGGAAGGAGCCGGGAAGGGTCGTGATCGAGGCCAGGGCGGGGCCCACGAAGGAAAAGGTGCTGCTCCCCCCGTCGAATTTGCCCGCGTCGTGGAGGAAGCTGCCCCGGACCGCGACGCTCGAGGCCTGGGCGCTGAAGGTGCCGGCGTGGATCTCGAAGCTCCCGGCCACGGTGAGCGAGCTCACGCTCATGGCCACAGTGCTCGAGTAGCCCACTGCCATCTTGAAAGAGCCCAGGGTGACGTTGTCAATGTCCCACTGCACGGCCTTGCCGGCCCCGAGGGCCCCGATCACCACGTCGTCCCCGTTTCCAGGAGCCACGTCCCCGTCCCAGTTGAGGGAGTTCGAGGCCAGGTTGTCGGCCCCGCCTCCGTCCCAGTTGACCCCTGAGGGGGCCTGGGCCGGGAAGAAGCCGCCCTGGACAGTGACGATCCCTCCGGTAGCCTCCAGGGTGCCCACCTGGCCCAGGCTTCCTGAGACGCTGGCCGTCCCTCCGGAGAGCCCCACGCTTCCGGATGAGCCGGTGGAGAGGTCGTCAGTGATCTCGGTGGTGCCCG
>CAYLZQ010000548.1:0-1859 GCA_964388045.1 uncultured Elusimicrobia bacterium
ATTCGTGGGCTCTTGCGCCTGGAGTACGCCGGGGCGACCGAGGTCGGCGGCCGGAGCTTTGAACTCCACCGGGTCCTCTACTGACCGCCGGGCCGGCCGGGCTCCAGGGGTGAGAGCGAGGTCCTACTTAGCGGGCGAGAGCTCCGCCACGATCGGATCGTGGTCCATGGGGGGTTTGCGCGCGCCGTCTAAGCGCGTGGCAGCCGCGGTCCAGGGATCAGGACCGCGGTAGAAGACATAGTCGAACTTCAGCCCGTAGAGCGTGGAGGACCTGATTGATTCGGTCGCGTCCCGCAGCAGGGCCGCGAGCCTGGTGTAGTCGAGGCTCTGGGGCAGGAGGTTAAAGTCCCCGGCCACGAGCACTGTCCCCGGCGCTCGGCCCGCCCACTCGAGGACCTGCCCCACCTGCTTCCTGCGGCGGTCCTGGTCGAAGCTCGAGAGATGAACGCAAAGAGCCGAGACCGCTCCGTCCTGGAAGGAAGCCGCAGGAAATTGCGGGCCTCCCTCGACGGTCAAGGAGGTCCAGCGGGCCTCCCCCCGAACGAACATCGCAGCCCTGCGATCATAGTTGTCCTCGTAGAGGGCGAACCGGTACTCGCCCCCAAGCCGCTCGGCGAGCCGCCCGGCCTGAGCGCGGTCCACCACCTCCTGAAGGCAGGCGACCTCCGGACCGGCCTCGCGGATGACCGCGGCCACATGGTCGAGCTGCCGCTCGTCAAGGCGGGACTCGACATCCTCCCCGAGATAGATCCGCCCCACGTTCCAGGTCAGGACCTTAAGGACAGTTGCCTCCGCGAACGACTGGCAAGCGCACGCCAGGAGGATGTGGGCGAGGATTCTCATCGAGGGTCCTGGTCCGGGGATCTGCCCCGAGCCTATGAGCATACCGAGTTTCGAGCCCCGACCGCAATGCCCCGAATCAAATCCATGCGCTGTCACGCGCGTGCCGGTCGCAGCACTGGGGCCTCGAAGGCCTGAGGGTCCTTCGCGCCCCCGGGGCCTGCGGGAACATTCAGGGGGTCTGGATCGTAATATGGAGTATGAAGGCCTCTTGGAGCAAGCTCCTCTGGCACTGGCTCTGGCCCGAGATCTGCGCCCACTGCCGGGAGGACCTCCCCCGAGGGGCCGGGGAGCCCCTCTGCCGGACCTGCCGTCCCAAGCTCGTCCCCAGCGAGCCGCCCTTCTGCCTGCGCTGCGCGGCCCCAGTCAAGGCCTACCGCACACACTGCCGCTCCTGCGCAAGCCGCCTCCACGCCTGCGGCCTGATCCGTTCGGCTTTCCTCTATCAAGGCCCGGCCGTCTCGGTGGTCCACGCCTTCAAGTACCGGGGCCGCCGCCCCGCGGCTGAGGCCGCAGGGGCCTGGATGGCTCAGGCCTGGGGGAGGTTCCCCGAACTGGGAAAGCCGGACGCCCTGGTCCCGGTCCCCCTGCACCCAAGGAGGCTGCGCCGGAGGGGCTACAACCAGGCCCTTCTCCTAGCCGAGAGGCTCTCGGCCGCGACCGGGATTCCCCTGCGCGAGATGCTCCGGCGCCGGCAGGACACCAAGCCCCAGTGGGCCCTCGGCCGCCGCCAGAGGCTCAAGAACCTGGAGGGGGCTTTCGAGGCGGAGCCGGCGCGGGGAGCGCGGCTCCTTCTGGTGGACGACGTCTGCACCAGCTCGGCCTCCCTCGAGGCCTGCGCCCGGGCCCTCCAGGAGGCGGAGGCAGCCTGGGTTCGAGCCTTCGTCTTTGCCCGCCAGGCTCGGTTCAGCCCTTAAGCCCCAGGAACTGTTTCCACCAGGGCCGCTCTGCCCGAGGAGCCTGCGCCTCGGGGGCCCCCTCCCTGGGGCCGGTGTAGACCGGGAGGGTGAAGGAAAAAG
>CAYLZQ010000549.1:0-877 GCA_964388045.1 uncultured Elusimicrobia bacterium
CCTGGATCAGGTGCAGGTGCTCGATGAGCAGATCGCGCCGGCGTGGCCGGTCCCGGTGACGTTGACGCCTCCGCTGCCGAGGTACTTGACTTTCGCATGCACCTCGGGTCCGATCTTCCCGTCCTTGTTTCGGAATTCAAGCTCGCTCGTGCCTGAGGGGTGGGCAGTGAAGGCCAAGTTGCTGCTGTTGCCAATTGTCAGGGGCACGACAGCCTTGCCCTCAAAGGCCGCGAAGGAGGTTTCAAAGATGGAGGTGAAGTCTGATATGGTCGGGCTGACCCACGCCAGGGTCGAGGGGCCGCCGGCGCCGGAGCCTCCGAAGGTGCGCGTCAGAAAGTTGACGTTCATCTTGAGCTTCATCTCCGCCGAGCTTCCTGCGCATGAGCCGGCGTTGCAGATGCCGGGCCCGATGCTTCCGCCCGGGTGGTCCCAGGAGTAATGGTGCTCCCCGAGCACGAGGCTGCGGAGCTGCGCCCAGAAGGAGGTGCCGTCCACCACAGCCTCGGCTGCCTTGACCTGGTCCTGGGTCGCGAGGATGGAGGCTTCGTTGCTCTCCTTGGTCGTCTCTGTCTGCTCGGAGTAGGAGTCGGAGGATTCTCCTCCCTCGGCCACGCTCTGCCCGGCCTCTTCCGTGGCTGTCTGGTCGTCCCCCTCCTTTGTCCCGGCCTCCTGTGGCCCTGCTTCCTGGGGCGCGGAGGCTCCTTCCTGTTCGGTCTTTTTCTCGGGCTTGGGCTGGAGATTCGCCGAGAGCCTTCCCAGGTCCGCGGACATGTCCCTGGCCGGGGTCGGGGGCTTGCCGCTCTCGAGTTCCACCCCGAAGTTCGTCCGCGTGACCGGCTCCTTGCCGCGGATCGCGTTGACGAACTCCTCCTCGACC
>CAYLZQ010000549.1:887-1846 GCA_964388045.1 uncultured Elusimicrobia bacterium
CACCTCGAGGCCGCCAGGGGGCTCTCCCGTGTTGGAAAAGCTCCTGGGGCCTGGGCCTGCCAGGATGACCTTGGCGCTTGGGTTTGAGACCTCCCCGACCGCGATCGTTCCCCGGATCCCTATGGTCCCCACCGGGAGCTTGACCGTCATGCTGGAGGGATCCTTGCGCGCGACCTTGCCAGTGACAAAGCGGAAGACCCCCTTGGTCACCCTGGCCGTCACCTTTCCGGCGCTGGTGGCCGGATCGTAGACGAACTCGTCAAGGACCATGTCGCTGTTGGGCCCTATGGTGAAGACGGTCTCGTCAAGGAGCATGACCTGCAGGCGCCCCTTTGAGTCCGTGCTCACGTGGTCGTTCAAGAAAAGGGGCTTTCCGCTCTCCACGATCCTGCCCACGGCTCCCGGGGCCTGGGCCGACACCCTCCCCTGCACGGCTCCGGCCGCCCCGATGCGGGCCAGGCCTGCCGGCGCGGCGGCAGGGGCCGCGGCCAAGGCCAGGGAGGGGCACAACGCCAGAAGGGCGCCCAGGGTTCTCATCCTCACCATTTTAGCCCTCAAAAGCCCGAGGCGCAAGGCCTAGGCGAAAGCGACTTTGGGCACTGGTCATAGCCCCATCTCCCACCTGTAGGTGAGAAGCCCGGCGATCTTGTGGTTGGCGTACTCGTAGTTCGTGATCGTGGAGAGGGCGTGATAATACTCGTAGGTCGTGGTCCAAAGGAGGTCCTTCAAGGAGCCGTGGATGAAAGCCAGCGGGGTTCCGTGGGTCAGGTTTCCCCTCAGGTTGGTGTCCCTTCGGTATTTGCTGCTGATGGCCAAGTCCGGGTCCATGTATTGGTCGTAGTCGAGGGTGAGGGAGGAGAGCAGGAAGGTCCCCTTGCCCAGAAGCCAGGCGTGGTTGAGGTTCACGGAATCGCGGTTGAAGGCGTTGTAGTTCTTTGAGGCGTGCTTGGTGGAGTGGG
>CAYLZQ010000550.1:0-1845 GCA_964388045.1 uncultured Elusimicrobia bacterium
GCAGAGAGCATGGCCGGGTCCTGATCGGCCAGGGCGTGGTCGTGGAGGGAAAGTTCCGGATCCTGGTCCCGCCCGGAAGCGAGCTCAGGATCTTGAACGGGACCAGGCTCGTGGGGGAGCGCCGGGTCTCGGTACCGCCGGGACAAAGCCTGAGCCTGCGCACCCTTCCCGACGGCAGCTTGAGCCTCCAGGCCGACTACCGACATCCCTCGGTCCTCTGGCGCAGATTCTGGAAGGCCTTCAAGCGAGGCGCGGCCCTGGAGAAGCTGGTGGAGCGGATCAAGGCCAACCACTTGAACCCCGGAGACTTCCTTTCCTGGTGGAGGCGCTCCTCCCGGACTTACGAACCGGTGAGGATGGCCGGCTTGGGGGACATGAGGTCCGTCGGCCGCGAGAGGTCACAGGGCCTGGAGGTCAGGCACACGGACGATCTTGAGGCGGCGGTCGCGGCCAAGAAGAGGAGGATCCTGCGCAGCGCGCGCGAGGTCCCCCTAAAGTTCCTGATGCGCCGGGAGGGGCAGAGGATGCGGTTCAAGCAGGCCCTCTTCCTGGGCCTGGAGCGGCACTACCAGGTCCTCATGGATCGCAGCAAGGAGAAGATCCAGGGGATGATTCGGGCCCTGGAGCCGGGACTGAGGCGCTGGCTCGAGAAAAGGGCCGGCCTGGGCAAGAAGGAGCAAAGGCATTTCCTCAGGGACCTGACCGATTCCGGGCCCGAGGAAGACGCGGCGGACGAGGAAGGCGAGGAGGCCCGGGAGTGGGAGAGGATCGCCACGCAGCTTCACCAGCGCGCCCAGCGCGAGCTCAAGAGGATCAGGCGCCAGGTAGAGGCCTTGAAGGGCCTCGCGCAGAGGCAGCAGGAGGAGCTAGAGTTCTTCATCCAGCGGGCGCGGGAGCGCCTGGCCGACCTGGCCGGCCTCCTCGTCCTGGGCTCCCTGCGCTTGAGGGAGGCTCAGAGCGTGGTCCTGGGCGGCTCCTTCCTCTTCTCCCGGAGCCCCAAGTCCCTGGAGCTTCTGGTCGTGCATCGCGGGCAGGAGGGTCCAAGGCTCCTGGAGCCCGCCATCCTGCGGGGCGTTCCCCTTCCCGCGCTCCAGGGCCTCAAGATCGTGTCGGTGGGGGAGGAGTGGCTCAAGGCCAACCCCAAGGATGGCATGCGCAACCGCCTCCTTTCTCGCTTCCTGATCACAGGCGTCACCCTCTGGGGCAGGGACCTCCCGGCCCTGCGCCTGGAGAACATAGGAGGAAGGATACCGGAGGCGAATTTCCTGTCCCTGGCCGAGGAATACCTCCGGGAGGCCGAGGGTCTCGAAGAGGACGCTTCGGCCGGGGACTCGGCCGAGCTGGCTCATCTGATCCTGCTCGCCGCGGCTCCAGGGCTCCTGGGACGGATCGGGGAGGGCGATGCTCCGGTCCCTCCCCACCTGGCGCGGCGCCAGTTGGAGCGAGCGCAGCAGGCCTTGAGGGGGGAGGAGCTCCGGGACCTCATCGGGCGCGGGATGGGAGGGGTGGCGGCCCATGCCTACGCCGACTCGGGCCTTGGGGGGGTCTTCGTGGGGGACGTGCGGCCCCAGGAGGGGCCCAAGCCCCTCTACAAGATCAGTTCCCGGGAGGCCTGGTCCTGGATTCGGCGCATGGCCGAGGCCTATCCCCGCGTCGAGGAGGCCCAGGAGAAACTCGACGGGCTGCTGGAGCGCCTCAAGTCCCGGGGTGAGTGGTGGGCCTGGTATCCGGAACGCCTGGAGGAGGGGCACTTCGCGGTCACCGGCCGCGACAGCCGGGGGAGGCTGGTGGAGGCCAGGGTCAGGGTCTCGCGCGTCCCGGAATTCGCCGGGACCTTGGCGATCA